>CAMPIL010000081.1 GCA_946886375.1 uncultured Phycisphaerales bacterium | reverse complement strand
GTTGTAGGCGTTGCGAATCTTATCTGCGGCGGTTGCACATGATGGATCGTTGCGCGTCTCCGCCAGATGCCGCAGCATCATCACCGCGCTCATGATCAGCGCGAGCGGGTTGGCGATGTTCTTGCCTGCGATGTCTGGCGCGCTGCCATGCACTGCTTCAAAGACCGCGTGCTTTTCGCCGAAGTTGGCTCCGGGCGTGACGCCCAGCCCGCCGACCAAGCCTGCGCACAAATCCGAAATGAGATCGCCGTAGAGGTTCTCGCACAATACGACATCGAAGCGCGATGGGTCCTGCACGATTCGCATGCAGGCTGCGTCGATGATCATTTCCTCGTAGGCGACCTTCGCCGCGAAGCCGCCCCGCTCATGTTCTTCCCTGGCGCAGCGGATGAACAGGCCATCGGAGAGTTTCATGATGTTGGCCTTGTGGAAGCACGTGACCTTCTTGCGGCCGCGCGCGATGGCGTAATGGAACGCGAAGCGCGCGATGCGCCGGCAGGCGTCTTCGGTGGCGACCTTCAGGGATGTAATGACTCCGGGCGTGATGATGTTTTCGATGCCGGAGTACAGGCCCTCGGTGTTTTCGCGCACGACGATGATGTCGACGTTGTCGAATCGCGTGGCAACGCCCTTGAGCGATCGCACCGGGCGGACCGCGCCGTAGAGGTTGAGTTTCTTGCGCAGGGCGACGTTGACGGAGGAGAATCCTTCGCCGATGGGCGTGGTGCACGGGCCTTTGAGCGCGACGCCGTGCTGGAGGATGGCTTCCACGGTGTCAGGCGGCAGGACGCTGTCGGCTCCCTGCTGGACCGCGGCGAGGCCGGCCTGGCGGATGACCCATTGGATGTTCGCGCCAGCGGCATCGAGGACGCGGCATGTGGCGTCGGCGACTTCAGGGCCGATGCCGTCTCCGGGAATTAAAACTGCTGTGTGAGGCATGAGGGATTTTACGATTGGCGATGGACGATTTACGATTGACGATTCAGAAGTCATTCCCGTGCATGCGGGGATCCAGCGGACCGGCGCGATCACTGGGTTCCGGCGTGCGCGTGAACGACAGAGCGTGAAACTGTCAATCGTATCGTAAATCCGCAATCGTCAATCACCCGAGCTCATGACCCATCCACTGCCCATCGAAGTTGTCATTTTCGGCGGCGGCGCTGCAGGGCTGTGGCTGCTGGATGAACTCGTGCGGGCAGGGCGCTCGACGCTGCTGCTGGAGGCGCACGAACTGGGCAGCGGCCAGACGATCGCATCGCAGGGCATCATTCATGGCGGGCTGAAGTATTCGCTGAGCGGACTGCTGACGCCTTCGGCACGCGCGATCAGCCAGATGCCTTTGATCTGGAGAAGATGCCTGGCGGGCGAAGCCAAGCCCGATCTGACCTCGACGCGGCTGCGGGCTGAGTTCTGCTACTTGTGGCGCACGACGTCGCTGCGATCGCGCCTGGCGATGATCGGCGCGCGGGCGGGGTTGCAGGTCTCGCCGGTGAAACTTTCGGAGGCGGAGCGGCCTGCGGCGCTGGCGGAGTGTCCGGGCGTGGTGGCGCGGCTGGATGAGCAGGTGATCGACCCTTTGAGTTTGATCGCGGACTTGAGCAACCAGCACGCGGGCCGCATCATCAGGATCGATGCGGCGAACGGGTTGGAGTTTGTCTGCCGCGGCGCTGGCGAAATCGAGGTGATTCGGTTGATCAACCCCGAGACGGGCGATCCGCTTGATGTGGTTGCGGAGCACGTGATTTTCGCGGCCGGGGCGGGCAATGCGAAGTTGCGCGACATGGCTGGGCTTGAGCCTGGCGCGATGCAGCGGCGGCCCTTGCATATGGTGATGGCGCGCGGCGGCAATCTGCCCGTGCTGAACGCGCACTGCGTGGACGGCCGGGCGACGCGCGTGACGATCACTTCGACGCGCGATTTCGATGATCGACTCGTCTGGCGGATCGGCGGCCAGATCGCGGAGGCCGGCACATCAATGTCGCCTGATGCGTTGATCGCCTTTGCCAAGTCGGAACTGGCCGCTGTGCTGCCCGGATTGAGATTGCGAAACGTGGAATGGGCGACGTACCGCGTGGATCGGGCGGAGGCGGCGACGGCGGGCGGCGCGCGGCCGGATGAAGCGTTCGCGCAGCGCACCGGAAACACGGTGACCGCGTGGCCGACGAAACTCGCGCTCGTGCCGGTGATGGCGGATCGCGTGCGGCAGTTGATACCGCAAGAGGTGGAGCGATTGAGGGAGCAGGCCGCGCCGGATCACGTTCTCAAACATTGGCCGCGGCCGGTTGTGGCGCTGCCGCCCTGGGAGACCCACGACCAGTGGAACATCGACGATTAGGCCGCAGCGGCGTTGAATTGAGCCCGATCGGTTTCGGCGCGTTCAAGATCGGCCGCAACCAGGGGGTCAAGTACGCGCAGGGGTACGAATTGCCCGACATGGGCGCGGTGGAGCGGCTGCTCAACGGCGTGCTCGATTTGGGCGTGACCTACTTTGACACCGCGCCCGCATACGGTTTGAGCGAAGAGCGCATCGGCGCAGCGATCGGCCATCGCAATGATGAGTTCATCGTTTCCACCAAGGTCGGCGAAGAATTCGAGAACGGCCGATCACGCTTCGATTTTGCAGGTCCGGCGGTGCGTGCTTCCATCGAGCGCAGCCTGCGGCGATTGAAGCGAGAAAGGCTGGACATGGTGTTCATCCATTCCGATGGCAACGACCTGCACGTGCTGCAGCAGACCGAGGCCGCGGCTGAGTTGCACGAGATGAAGAGTCGCGGCCTGGTTCGGCTCGTGGGTTTCTCAGGCAAGACGGTGGAGGGCGCGCAGGCTGCGCTCGCCGACGGGCGATTCGATGCGTTGATGGTGGAGTATCACTCGGATGATCAATCTCACGAGGCGATCATCGCTGAGGCGGGCCGGCGCGGCGTGGGAATCATTGTGAAGAAGGGACTCGCCTCGGGTCGGCTTGATGCGCGGAGCGCAATCCCGTTCGTTCTCAACAATTCCCACGTCACAAGCATGGTGGTGGGCGGATTGAATCTGGAGCACATTCAGCAGAACGTGCGCATCGCAGAATCAACTTGAGGCTGGCTTGGAAGGCGGCGGCAGTTTGAGTTTCATGCCGGGCTTCAAGTTGGCGGGGTCGCTGCCGATGATGGTTCGATTGGCGTCGTAGATCGTCTTCCACTTGCCGACATCGCCGTAGTATTCGCGCGCGATCTTGGCGAGCGTGTCGCCTGAGCGCACCAGATACTGCGGCTGGCTGCCGGTGGAACTTTCCTTCACGGACACCGGCTTGGCGTCCTTGGGCGGCAGGCGAAGTTTCTGGCCCACGCGAAGGCGATTGGGATCGACCAGCGGATTGGCCTTGGCGATCATGCTCCACTTGTTGCTGTCGCCAAACCAGTCTTCCGCGATGGAAGTCATCGTGTCGCCGGACTTCACGGCGTATTCGGTTGTTGAGGTGCTGGTCGAGGGGACGCCGGACGTTCGCGAAGAAGTCGTCGGCGTGGATACGGATGGTTCGCGCTTGGTCGAGGTCGGCGCTGACGGTTCTCCGCCTAGATTCAACGGCTGGTTCGCGATCGGCTGTGTGGATTGCGGCGAAGCAGGGCTTTCGGCAGGATGCACGGTCGGTGAAGGCGGCGCATCGGCCTGCGTGAGGTTCGAATGCACGATCGGGCCCCCATCGCTGGCGACAGCCTGCTGTGCCGTCTCGATGGGAAGTACCGGCTGCCGCAAATCGGCGAAGAGCATCGGATCGCTTGGCGGCGGGACGACCGCGTGCTCGGTCGTCGTTGCGTCTGGTGTGTCATCCTGCGGTGCAGCAATGTTTCGCGTGGTGCTGACAGCCGGCGGCGACTGGGCCTCTGGCATCAACACGCCGTAATACAACACCAGCACGCCGATGAACGACGCAAACACAGCCAGGAAAATCTTGGTGCCCGTGGTCATTGGAGTCCTCCTGAACTCACCTTCTTGCATCCGTGCAAACAACGTGAACGAGCCGCCGGCCTGCTACACCGTCGCCGGCAGCGCTTCCCGCGACTTGGGCTCGACCTTCGTGCCGCCCTTGGGCGGCGAAACGTCGTGGCCCTTGTACACCAGCGGCGCCGCGATGGCGATTGAACTGTACGTGCCGACAAACATGCCGATCAGCATGACGAACGAGAACGCCCGGATTCCTGTCCCGCCTTCGATATACATCACCAGCAGCGAAATGAGCATGGTGAGGTTGGTCAGGATGGTCCGGCTGAACGTCTGATTAATCGACTTATTGACCGTTTCGGCTGTTGGAAATTGCAATTTTCCACGGTTCTCGCGGATGCGGTCCAGCACGACGATGGTGTCGTTGAGCGAATAACCGATCAGCGTCAGGATGGCAGCAACCACTTCCAGATCGATATGGAAGGGCTCAATCAGGAGCGCCTTGGCGAAGGCCGTCTCACCAATGATCTGGGTCAACGCAAGGGCGCCCAGGCCCAGCGAAACGTCGTGGACCAGCGAAAGCACCGCACCAGCCGAGTATCGCAGCGACCCGAACCGAATCCAAATGTACACGAGGATGCCGAGCAAACTCAACGCCACGGCCACCACTGCACTGGCGCGGAGGGTCGACGCAACCGCAGATGAGAACTCCGCGACCTGCTCGAACGTTGCCGGCCGGGCGAGCGCTTCGGAGATCAACTTCCATTCGCGTGCCGCCAGCCGCGAATCCCAGCTCTCAAACTCCACGCGGGTGTAGTCAATCTGCGGGTCAGAGACGACGACAGCCGCCGATGTATAGCCCTTGCTGAGATTGGAGGGATCGGCCGGTTCAAGCCCGATGACCTCCATTTCCCGGCCGTTGGTGTCGCTGAAATCAGGCTGTTCGCGCAGGCGGTTGATGCGGCTGGCGATCTCGGCGGTGGTCGCCGGAGGCGTGATGTCATCGAGTACGACAGCGACGCCGCCGCGGTACGCGCTGATGTCCTGGGTGTATTGCGGCCGGGCAATGACCTGCCCAAGTTGATCGGCGTTCACCGGCGAGGTGAAACTTTCGTGACGGGCCGAGTCTACGCCCACAAACGAAAGCGGCTGCGCCACGTCCAACTGCGATCCAATCTTCTCCACAATCGCGTTGACGACTGTGTCCTTGAAGGAGGCGGTTTCCTTGATGTCCGGGGGAAGCGCCAGTTTGACCTGAAAGCCGGAGGCCGCCAGTTTGCCGTCTTGCAATTCCGTGTCGCCCACGGTCAGCACTTCGGCTTGCTTGAGTTCATTGAGCACGTCGCGTGCGTCAGAAGGCGGCATCGATTCAGCCGTGCGGCCGATGTCGCGAATCTGCCGTTCGAATTCGGTCTGCTTGATCTTGAGGCGTTCGCCGGTGGCCGGATCGACCGCGGTGCGCATCGTGGCTGCAAGTCCGCCGCGGAACTCGGTATCGAAGAGCGCCGCGCCGCGACTGAAGACGAGCACCCAGGAGATCAGCACCAGAATCGCGCTTCCGGGCACCATGATCCGTCGAAGGCTGATCCAGTCCACGTGCGGCTCAAGCGCCCGGCGAACCGCGGGAAACGTGGTTGCAAGCATGGGCAGGCGGCGAATGCCGATCCACTCCAGGAGGATCGCGTAGATCACCTTGGTCATGAACAACGCGGTGAACAGGGTTCCCACGATGCCGATAGTCATCGTGTAGGCAAATCCCTTCACCTCCGTCGTGGCGGTGAGAATGAGCGCGATGCAGACCCACAGGTTGGTGAGGTTGGAGTCGAGGATCGCCGAAAGGGCCTTGTCGTATCCCAATCGCACCGCGGTGCGCAAGTCGGCCCCGCGTTCAAGTTCTTCGCGGATGCGCTCGTAGATCAGAATGTTGGCGTCAACCGCCGTGCCGATGGTGAGCGCAATGCCCGCAAGGCCCGGGAGCGTGAAGGTGCCCTCGATGAGCGACATGATGCCGAAGATGAAGATGCCGTTCACCGCCAGCGCGATGATCGCGATGAAGCCTGCGCCGAAGTAGTACACCAGCATGAAGGCGCCCACGGCGAGAATCGAGAGGAAGCACGCCTGCATGCCTGCGCGCAAGTTGTCGGCGCCGATGCTCGGCCCCAGCGTGTTGATGGCGATGGGCTGATCGCTCAACCGAGCGCCCAACGCGCCGGCGGCCAGCACGCGCGTGAGGTAATCCAGTTCGGTCTTCGAGAAATCGCCGGTGACGATGCCGCTGTTGCTGATGCTGTTTTCAAGCGTCGGCGCGGAATACACCTGATCGTCGAGCACGATCGCCATGGGCTCGCCCACGTGCGGGCCGGTCAGGCGGCTCATCATGTTTCCACCGGAGGGGTCCAGGCGGAATGACACCGCGGGACGGCCGAGGCGTTGATCGACCGTGATGCCGGTGGATTCAACAGTCCACGGCGTGTCAACGCTGTGGGTCATGCTCTTGGCCCGTGTGGTGTAGAGAAGCAGGTAATAGCGGCCGTTCTGCTCAGCGCCGACCAGTCCACGGAAGTTGCTGAAGAATCCTTCAGGGTCGGCTTCAAGCGCTGCCAGCTGCTCGGGAGTGCTGTACCACTGTTTGAGTTCGTTGATGGGATACCAGCGCGCGACTGCGGAGTCGGTCTTGTTCGGGCCGACTTCCTTCAATTGCTCGCGCATGTTGGCGACGTTCACGCCTTGGGCATCGTTCGGCCGCACAGCGATGTGGAATTCCAGCACGCCGGCACCGCGCAGCAGACGCATGAGGTCTTCCGGATCATCCAGCGTGGTGCGCTGGGTTTGATAAGTGTCAAACGTGGCGACGGTCCGCGAGAGCGGCTCGGCCAGGTGCGGGAATTCCGCCTTCAGGTCGTTCAGCGCGATTTCGCGAGGACTCAGCGCGGCGGGATCGGCCTGGGCCGTCTTCGCGTCGGGCGCTGTCGGAAGATTCAGCGTCCGGATCACGCGAGCCTGGTCGAGATTGGATTGACGCACGCTGTCGCGAAGCTGTTCGTAATCGAACTGCGCGTTGGCCAACACGTGCTCGAAGCGGGCAATCTGATCGGCGGCAGCGCCGGAGGATTTGGCCTCATCCAGCGACGTGCGCGCTTCCTGGTATTTGTTGTAGGCTTCTTGAAGTTTCGCGATGGTCTTTGAGCGTTCAGATGTCCCATCGCCGCCGAACCGTTGCATAGCCGTATTGAACCGCAGGGCTTCGTCCAATTCGGTGGGCTTGATGTGCGACTGCCGCAGCAGATCGGTCAGGGCGACGTCGTACTGCCGGCGAAGGTCTTTGACCTTGTCGCTCGGCAGGGGCATGACGATTTCAATGCGGTCAGCGCCAAGCGGCTGCATGGAGATATCCAGCACGCCCTGCGGGTTCACGCGCTCCTTGAGGACTTCGATGGTCTGTGCCAGAATCTCCTGCTTCTCGCCGGCTTCATCGGGGATGCTCACGAGGTAAATGAGACTCGTGCCGCCCTGCAGGTCCTTGCCCAGACGAATCTTCTGGTCGGGCGGATACACCGCCCACAAGCACAAGGCAATGACCGCGAGAATGAGAATGACTTTCCAGACGATGTTCTTCATCGAAGTATGTTACCGAAAAGAGACGCGGAGATTCCCCGGACGCGAAGGTCTTGGCGATCGGGGGAAGGACTACTTGGCTTGATCGTCCCGTGCGGGGCCGGCATCAGGGCTTGAACTCAACACCTGCTGGACCGCGGAGCGCGCAAACGTGATGCGGGTGTTGGACGATTCATCAACCTTCAAAACGATGTAATCCGGCTTCACTTCCACCACCGAACCGATCACCCCGCCCACGGTCTGCACACGGTCGTGCTTTTTGATTGCGTTGATGATCGCTTCGCGCTTCTTGCGGTCGCGCCGTGAACTCCACATGGTGAACAGCAGCAAGCCCGCCACCATGAGAATGATCAACAGCATGGGATTGCTCCCGGGCGACGGGGCAGGGCCGCCCGGCGTTCCGCCGGTGGGCGCGGGCCCAGCAGGCGGCACGGCAGTTGTGCCGTTCCCGGCTCCTGGAAGCGGCGGGCCGTCTTGCGCGAACATCAAGAACGACGGTTGGAAATCATGCATGGTCCCACATCGCATTCATCACAGCGGTTCTCCATCACCTTGGTCAAGGGACGCGGTTTGAGGCAGATCCGACGCATCCCGCTGCAGCACCGGCCAATCCCGGCGGAGCAAAGACCAATCATTTTCCCGTATTGCACGCCGAATGTCCAGCATGAGCCTCTGGAAGTGCCGGATGTTGTGGATACTCGCCAGAATCGGACCAAGCATCTCGCCGGCGGTGAACAAATGACGCAGATAGGCCCGGCTGAAACCGGCCTCAGCCGCCACGCCTTCTCCCAGTCCTCGGCAGGCAAGGCAATCGCACCCCTGTTCAATCACTGCTGTGTCGGCTCGATAGATCGCATTGCGCAAATGCAGCCGGCCGGCTCGCGTGAACACGTTGCCGTTGCGCCCATTGCGAGTCGGCAGCACGCAATCAAACATGTCCACTCCCGCTTGCACCGCTGCAATGATGTCTCGCTCATAACCCACGCCCATCAGATAACGGGGCTTGTCGTCCGGAAGCAGCGGCGAGGTGAACTGCACGACGCGATGGATCAACTCCGCTGATTCGCCCACCGCTACACCGCCGATGGCATACCCGGGCAAGTCGATGTTGCACACCGCGCGTGCGGACTGCTCGCGCAACTTTTCATCGGTGCCGCCCTGCACAATGCCAAAGAGCGCCTGCTCATCAGGGCGCTGGTGTGCGGCCTTGCATCGTTCCAGCCAGCGGATGGTGCGATCGTTGGCCTGCCGCAGGCGCGCGACGTAATCGCCCTGGGCTTGCGATTTAGCCCGACCGCCGCTGCAAGGCGATGCGCGCTCGATGTTGGCATCGCGTGCCGGCGGGCAATCATCAAACGCCATGATGATGTCCGCGCCCAGATTGTTCTGCACCTGCATCGCGCTCTCTGGTCCAAGGTGCACGCGGCTGCCGTCAATGATCGATTGAAACGTCACGCCGTCTTCGTCAATGGAATTGATGTCCGACATCGAGAACGCCTGGTATCCGCCGGAATCGGTGAGGATCGGGCCGGACCATTGCATGAAGCGGTGCACTCCGCCGAGTTGCGCAATAAGGTCATCGCCGGGGCGCAGCATCAGGTGATAGGCATTGTTCAGAATGATCTGGCTGCCGGTGGCGTGAATGTGGTCGGGCGTCAATCCCTTGATCGATGCTTTGGTTCCCACCGGCATGAACGCGGGCGTGTCGAACGCGCCGTGCGGCGTCTGGACGCGGCCCAACCGCGCTGCGGAGTTCTGGCATCGGGCAAGAATCGTGAAACGAAGTGGAGCGGGCATTCAGTGGCGATTCACGTGCCCCGGCGAGACGCCTCGCTGAGGATTCTCTTTTCCTCGTCGGTCAGGCTGTGCAGGCCATCGCGTTTGATCTTGTCGAGGATGCGGTCGATTTCGCCGCCTGTTGCGCGATCGGCAGGTCGCTTGGCCGCCCCGCGCGATCTGCGATAGTGATGCGATGTGGGGTCAGCACGGCCGAGGAAATCGAAGAACCCGTGCAAATGATGCGAACGGCGGATGAAGTAATACCCGGCGATCGCGCCGCCAAGGTGCCCGGCTTCTCCCCCCGCGTTCTTTCCGCCGGTCAGCACCTGCCAGACTGCAAAGGCAAACAGCAGGTAGGCAAGCGTGCGCAGTTGCATGGGAATGATGAAAAACAGCAGCACCTGTGCTCGCGGTGCGAGATAGGCCCCCGCCATCAGCACGCCGAAAATTCCCGCCGACGCACCCACCAGCGGCGTGTACGGACTTGTGAAGATGAACCCAGGAATGCGAACGCCTTCGTGCAGCACCAGAGTTGCCGTGATTCCCAGGATGTTCAGCAGCAGGAACATCAACGCGCCAAAAATGCCGCAGAGCAGATAAAACGCCAGATAGCGCTTTGAACCCAGGTGCTGTTCGACAATCGGGCCAAAAAAGAACAGGCCCAGCATGTTGAAAACCAGGTGCGAGAGGTTTGCATGCAGAAATTGGAATCCGATGAATCGCCAGAATTCGATTCGTGTAATCGCGGCGTGCGTTGAAAAGTGCAGCCAGCGCTGCAGCGGCGGCATGTATTGATACTCAACTGTTCCAACCGGCTGCGGCGGGCGCTGCGACACGTCCACGACGCGGCGCTCAAAGAACAGTCGCCGCGATTCATCTCCGCTGGTGACTTCCACATACTGCGGCCCGCCGGTCAATTGCACCATCACGGGCAGGTCCGAGGTGATGCGCACCGGCTTCCAGTACTGTCGGGGCAGGAACCCGTCGATCACGAACACCGCCACGCAGATGATGATGATCCACGTGTTCACCGAGACCATGCGCAGCCGCGCGATGCCCTCGCGGCCGAACAGGCCCGCTCCGGGGCGGTCATCTCGGTAGTAATGGCGGTCATACAGTCCCATGGTGTGGCATATTCTTCGGAAATCGGGATCGGGTCTCACCAGCAACGGTCAGTTTTGCTCGTGCCGCTTGCGCTCCGTAACACGCTTGAGGAGGGCTTTTTCGCCACGACTGAGACTATCAATACCCGAACTTGCGATTTTCTGCAGGATTCGATCGACCTCCCGCGCCTCTTCCTGCTCACGCTGGGCCTGCTTTCGGGCCCGGCGGCTCATGGTCGAGGCAGAGGCTGAGCCTCCGTCATCGCTGCCGTGTACGCTCAAGGCGTACTCATCAGATTCAAAGCCGAGCGTCGAATCGGTCCACTGCAACTGTTTCTGGGTGATGTAGCACGTCACGAGTCCAAACAGTGCCACACCCACCAGAGTCCAGTGACTGGTGACCGCCCCAAACAGCAGAAGCAGAAGCGCCCCGACGTAGCCGCTTCGCACCGCGAAAGTCATTGAGCGGCTGTACCCGAGCCTGGGCCAAAGAGCCGACTGTACGATCCGCCCGCCATCCAGCGGAAAGATCGGAAGCAGGTTGAACAGCAGCAGAATCAGGCTCGTGGAGTTGATGAGAAACAGTGATTGATGCGCCAGCGACTGGGCCACCTCGAATTCATACAGGCCCGATAGTGTCAACGGATTGGGCAGCGCGACCCCCAGCCACTTGCCCGTGAGCACGCC
Organism: uncultured Phycisphaerales bacterium; assembly: GCA_946886375.1. The sequence continues at coordinate 317 of CAMPIL010000081.1, read as the reverse complement.
GAGAATTCCACCGGCGAGAACGCAAATGACCACATTCACCGCCGGCCCACCGATGGCTGTGATCAGGTGCGCCTTCCAATGGTTCGGAGGGCGGCAGTACGCCAGCCCGCCCAAGGGCCACATCAGGATTTCATCAGCCTGTCCGCCGACCCATCGGCAGGCAAGGCAGTGCCCGAACTCGTGAGCCAACACAATCAGAAACAGACTGCCCATCGCGATCGCCATCAGAGTGAAGTTCAACGGCGCGGCGGTCTGACCTTGCGCCGGCGGCAGTGCGCTGCGCACGTAGAAGCTCATCTGGTCTGCACGCCATTGCC
>CAMPIL010000080.1 GCA_946886375.1 uncultured Phycisphaerales bacterium | reverse complement strand
GGGCCAAGTTCAAACATGAGTCTCGCCACGGCACCGTTGGTGCGCGTGAGGATGGCGATCTGAAGCGAAGGCGCCTGACGGTGAATTTCCGCCGCAAGCGTCGCCGCCGCCTCATAGCGAATGTTGTTCTTTTCTTCGCCTTCCTCAGTCCTTCGCGCGATGCGCAGTTCAACGTAGCCGGGCAATTCGTGCTTGGCGGTATCGTGCGTGCGGAAGCCGGTGCTCCAGGCATTCACCGCATCGGAAAAATCGCGCACGGCATCGCTATCGCCAAGTGACTCAAAGACCTGGTTCACCACATCGATCACAGGCTGCGATGAACGGTAACTTCGCGCCAGTTCGATCTGCTGAATCGCACTTTGCCCATCGGGACCGATCAGAAGGCTGGGCAGTTCATCGAGCACTTCCGGCGCGGCGTCGCGCCAGCCGTAAATCGACTGCTTCACATCGCCCACGCAGAAGAACGTCCGCTCCTGCGGCCCAGCAACATAACTCACCAGTTCCTGCGCGATCGGCTCCAGAGCACGCCACTGCGGCACGCTGGTGTCCTGAAATTCATCCAGAAGCAGGTGGCGAAGTTTTGCGTCCAGGCGGTAACCGATCGCCTCCAACTCGCCGATCTGCTCGGCCTTCACCATCGCAGCAGTGAGATCATCGAAGGTGACGGCCCGGCGGCGGCGCTTCACCGCCTCGTACTGCACGTGATACAACTTCAGCAGATCGCGCGTCGCGATGGTCTGATCTCGCACCCGGCCGACCAGTTCGGCCCGCGCGTGGGCGATCATCGGCTGGTATGCCGCGACCGTCGCCACATCGATGTCCTTCTTGTAGTAGAGGTTGGTTCCCTCCACGATGGGCTTGGCCAATCCCTTGCTGATGAACTCATCCCACTCGCGGTTGCGGGCCCGCTGACAGTCTTCGGCATGTGCCTTGATGAACCGCCTGTCGGCGTCGGCCGGCGCGGCGTCTTGCAGCCGCTGCATTGCCTGGACCAATCTGGGCGGCGTCAACTTTCCCTGCAACGGCGGCACGCATTCCCACGCCTCATCGCCCGCTTCACGGTAGAGCGAATACAGGTGCGTGACGGCGTGATCGATCGTGTTCATCACGCCGCGCTCCGATGAACCCTGCGTGAGCAGTCGCAGCAGATCGATAAGTTCCTGCGGCTGTCGCTCATCAAGCATCAGGCGAATCGCCTGGGCCCGCATCTGCTGCGCCTGATTCTCATCCACAACCTCCGCGTCCAGCGGAATGTCCAGTTCGATGGCGAACGCGTGCACGACCGAGGCAAAGAAACTGTCGAGCGTGCGAATCTGCATCTGGTTGAGGTTGCAGGCGAGTTTGGTGAGCAGCGAAATCACCGCATCGCGCGAAAGCGATTTGACGCCAAGGTGATTCGCCAGTTCCCTGCGCTTCTTCGCGTCGTCAGCCGCGTCGGCCAGGCGCATCAGAATTCGATCGCGGATCTGCCCCGCCGCCAATCGCGTGAACGTGCTGGCGAGAATGCTGCTGGGCTCTGTGCCGGCGGCGACCAGTTGCAGGTAGCGGTTGGTGAGTTGGAACGTCTTGCCCGATCCCGCGCTGGCGCGAATCGAGGTGTGCAGAAACCGCGAGGGCTCGATGGTGATGGGAACCAGCGGCGTCACGAGGCGCTCTCCTCGCCGCTGTCTTCGCCGTTGCCGAACACCGTGCTCTGGCAGATGCGCGAGAAAAGATCGAAGCGATTGTCGTATTCCGGGTTGATCTGAAACGCGCCGGCCCGAATCTGCCGCACAATTTCGCGGGCCGCCTCCACCGCGTGGGCGATGTGCGCTGCGGTCCACTCTGCAATGTGCATGCACGCGCCGTCGGTCTGCTTGGGCAGGCAGATGTAACCGAGTTTGGCATCCGGCGCGATGCCGAGGTTCGCGCGGGTGGCGAGGTAGTGATACAGCGGCAGTTGCAGGTCCTGCCATTCCAGTTCGCCGTCGTCCGGTATGTTTTTTCGCCCGTGATGCGTCTGGTGCGGCGACTCGCCGGACTCGCTGGTCTTGTAATCCAGGATCAGCCACTCGCCGGTGCGCTCGTTGAAATCGATGCGGTCGATCTTGCCTCGCAGCGGCATGGACGGTTGCGATGGAATATCCAGCGCGATGGAGCCGTCGAACTCGTGTTCGCAATGACGGATGCGCCAGCCCTGCACGCACAATTCTGCCTGGAATCTGGCGAACGAACGCAGCCGCGATTCGAGGCGCGACAACTGCACCATCACCGCGGGAATGGGATGCCGGCCGAACCGCCGGGCCGCGAACGTGCCCAGTTGCGCCAGCAGAAATTTTTCGATTTCCTGCGGCTCAGCGCACAGCGACATGGTTCCATCGCGCCCGAATTCGCACAGCACATCGTGCGTGAGCGAACCAAATTGCATCGGATCCATTTCCACCGCGTGATCATCAAAGCCTTCCAGTTCCAGCAAGTTGCCCAGCGCGAAGCGATACGGGCACGCCGTGTAACTGCGAAACGCCGTGACGCGCATGGACGCGGGCGGAGTCACGGCCGGCAACTGCGGCACTCGGAAACCAGAGATGCGCTGATCGGTCCAGTGGTTCTGATCCCCTTCATCCGCGTTCATCTGCGGTTTCCTGATTTGCTCGGGCTCCGCGCATATCGTGCGCACGCGCTTCACCAGCGTTTGGGCATCGCACGCCAGGAGCAGGCGGCTGGGCGTCAGCGGGTCGCCGGTGGATGCATGCCGGCCGGCGATGATGCTCAGATGCTCGCGGCTGTGGCGAATGGCCTCGATGAAATACGCATCACGCGCGTACCGCTGGGCGCTGTTGGCCATCCCCAGCGCGGTGCGCAATGAATCAGGCAGAAACGGGCTGCCCGGCGATGCACGCGGAATGCAGCCTTCATTGAAGCCCGTGATGATGAGCGCGGGAGCCGGGTCAAGGTGCAACTCGAACCAGCCGAGCATTTCGATCCGGTCGCGCTCGGGCGGCGGGGCGATCATGTCCTGGCCGGCGTGCAGAAACAACAGCCGCAGCGCTCCCGCCGCATCGGTGCGCGGCTGCAGCGATTCGGGCGCGGCTGCAACCTCCGCCAATTGTTCGCGAATCAGCAAGCACGCATCCAGCACGCCTTCATCCAGCGGCGGCGGATCATCGCAGTCGATCGATGGATCAAGGCAGTACAGCGTCGCCAGCGTCTGCAGAATCGCCAGCCCCCATTCGCCCAGCGGAAGGCGGCTGTTGGTCTTCTTGCCCGATTCAGGATCATGCACCGGCAGCAGCGGCGCAAGCAATTGATGCACGTGGTCGTACACCGCCTTCAACCGTTCGCGCCGCTGCGGCTGACCCAGCCACGCGCCGGTCAATCGCTCGTGAAGGTGATCGGTGAAGTAGGCGTCGAGCAGCGAGAGCCAATCTGCGGTGCACGATTTGGGATCTGCCGGGCTTGAGGTCTGCTGCGCGAACGCACGAATCAGCCATTGCTCCACATCGGGATGACGCAGGAGCGCGGCGAAGTTGGCGAAGCGCGGCTCGTTGAGCCACTCCGCCACCGCGGCAAGAAACCGCATGGGCGCGGTGTGACGCGCCGGCAAGCCGGCGGCGGCGTGCAAGTTCAGCCCCGTCCATTCCGCGCTGCGCTGCATCATGGCGTTCATCGCTTCATCGCCCATGCCCAAGGCGATCTGCTGGGCCGAGTAGCGCCCGTCAAATCCTGCCATCACGCGCAGCGCCTGCCGGGCCTGGTCATCGGGCCGATCCACGATGTGAATCTGCGAATCGTCAAGATCGATGTGAACCTCACTCCACGCGGCGGAAATCACGCAGCCGAAATCGTCAAAGCGGTCGGCCAGGGATTGCGGCGCGTGCACCAGCGCGACGGCATGCGCAAAGGTGGAGGCGATCAACAGCCGCTGCAGCGCATTCAACTCCACCACGCCGATGAGGACGATTTCGCTGGCGGAAACCGGCTGCTCCGGCAGCGCCTCGGCGCGGCGCTGCAGTTCCTCCTGCCGGGCCGCGTGCGGATCCAGCAGGCCCGCGTCTTTGAGCACACGGCGATACAGGCCGTGCACGTGATCCATCGCGCGCCAGCGATCGCCTTCAGCGAACATTTCCAAACGCTCGGCGAGGTCGGCCACGCGCGCGAAACTTGCGCCGCCCACCTGTCCGCCGGCCAGATCCGAATGCAACTGCGCCAGCGTCGTCGCCAGTTCATGCCACGCCAGGATGTCATCGTGCGTGGGCGCGTAGGGCAGGAGCGGCTTGATCGCTTCGCGATCGGCCTCGCGCAGCGCATCCATCCACGCCAGAATCGTTTCCAGAGACGAAGCGGCCGGCCGGTCGCGCGTCAGTTCATCCACGAGCATGCCCGGCGTGAGCACGCGCGGCGGGACAAACTGCCGTTGCTCGGCCGCGCACTGCTGGACCAATTGTGCCAGCAGCAATCGTCCGGCGCGCAGGCCCGGCACGACGCAGGTGATGTGCTGAAGATCACAGGCGCGCGATGACTCTTCCGCAGCGCGCTTCACAAGCCACGCAGCGGCCTGCGGCAGACACGGCTGATCCCAAGCAAGCCATTCACGCCGGATCGTCATGGACCTGCGCAATGTACCCGATAGGGAGGTGTTTGGGTAAACAAAAAATACGCCGCGCGACGCAGATCGCTCCAGCAACCCGCGCCCCAACGTTCAATTCTGATCGCGGGGGAGGGTCTGCGCCGTCACGTCAACTGAACCGTGATCCAACCTGATGTTCAGCAGTCGGATTCGCCGGCCATCTTCGAGTTCCAGCACCGGATCGATGTGCTCGCGGCGGTCGAGCCAATCGAGCGTGGTTTTGATCTGGGGATGGTCCATCGCGCCGGGCGCGGACTCAGCGATGGTTTGCAGCAGGTTCGCCACGGCCTCGCCGGGCAGACCGACCCGGCCGATCGCCACGCGCTGCAGTTCAAGGCGAAGCGTGCCGCTCTGGATGGTTGGCTTCACACGCACGGTGACGTAGCGCGTTTTCAACTCGTGCATCAGGGGCAGGGTGATGCTGATGCCGCGAGGCGAAAAGTTCACTTGCGGCGTGCCGACTTCCGCAGGCCAAGGCGAGCCGGTCTGATGCATGATCCATTTTGAAAGCCGGGCCGAAAGCCACGCGTTGATCTGCGCATCGGTGATGCGCAGCGTCCAGCGGTCGTCTTGCGCGGGACGAATCCGCTGCGTTTCCTGCACAAGGCGATATTCCACGCGATCGGCGAGATCGATGACGGATTGATCGGCGGCGTTGGGCGGGGCGTACCACGACGGCGCCACGTCCATCAATCGCCAGATGACGAAGCCGACGCCGACGCCCAGGATGATTATCGCGGCGAGGACGCCGCGCCATCGCCGTACCATTCAGGCAGTGTACGCGGCAACAGTGCGTCGTTGCCGTGCATTGCGGGGGGCGGGAATGACAGCAGCCTGATGCAGTGACTTCCTATCAGCGTGCCGCGTTCGCTGCGGGCTTGGGCTTGCCCAGGCCAAGATGTTCCAGGTACGCGTCCATCTGCGGTTCGCGGCCGAGGTAATCCTTGACCAGGTCAAGGCCGTCCATTGTTCCGCCACGCGCGAGAATTTTCTTGCGGTAGTACATGCCCGCCTTGGGGTCGAGCATGCCCAGTTCCTTGAATCGCTGGAACATATCCTGCGCGTACACCAGCGACCACTGGTAGCCGTAGTACCCGGCTTGATAGCCGACAAGATGGCCGAATGAAGCCTGGAAGAACGTGTTGGGCACCGCTTGATAGAGTTCGATCTCGCTGAACAGATCGAGTCCGACCTTGGTGGTATCCACCACGCCTTCGGGCTGCATGTGATAGGTGAGATCGACAAGGCCGTAGTAGAACTGATGCTCTGCGAACAAGCCCGAGCCGAAATACCGCGCCTTGATCATGCCTTGGAGCAGCTCATCCGGCAGCGGCTCGTTTGTCTGGTAGTGGCGTGCAAAGGTCTTGAGCACATCGGCGTCCCACACCCAGTTCTCAAGCATCTGCGAGGGGGCTTCGACGAAATCGCGCTCCACGGAGGTTCCCGCAAACCGGCCGACTTCAACCTCGGTCAGAATCGTGTGCAGGCAGTGGCCGAACTCGTGGAAGAAGGTTTCCACTTCATCGTGCGTGAGCAGCGAGGGTTTGTCGGCGGTGGGCTTGGTGAAGTTGCACACCAGCGCGGCGAGCGGTTTCTGCAATGAACCATCGGCCCATCGCTTGCGCGATTTGAGGCCCCATTGAGCCGCGTGCGTGTACTTGTTCTCGCGCGGATACAGGTCGATGTAGAACTCGCCCAGCAGTTCGTTGCTGGCCTTGTCCCAGACTTCATACAACCGCACGTCTTCGTGCCAGAACGGACGGCCGGCGGACCGCGCGATGTCGGTGATGTCGCGGTATTCCAGGCCGTACAACGACTGCGTGATGGAGAACAGGCCCTCCACGACGCGCTGCATGGGGAAGTATTCCTGTACCTTGCGCGAATCGACGGCGTACTTTTCCTGCTTCAATCGCTTTTCAATGAACGACTGATCCCAGGGATACAGCGCCGTCGTCGCGTCGCCGGTCAGGGTGCGCTTGGCGGCGAGATACTCCTGGAAATCCTGCTTGGCCTTTTCACGCACCTGCGGGCGCAACTTTTCATAGAACGCCTTGACCGTGGCGGCGTTCTTCGCCATGCGCACTTCGGTTTCGTAGTCGGCGGTGGTGGGATAGCCGAGCATCTTGGACGCCTGGGCGCGTAACTTGATGATCTGCTCCAGCACGCCGACGTTCTTCTGCCCGCCACGGCGCTTGTAGGCGGTCCAGACCTTCTGGCGGGTGGTTTCGTTGCGGCAGTTGTCCAGGATGCCGTTGAAGGTCGGGTAATCCATGCCGATGAGATACAGATCGCCTGAACGCTTCAGACCACCGATGAACTCTTCGGACAGGCCGTCGAGTTCATCCAGCGTCAGCAGCACGGTGGTTTCATCCTCGCGGATGTTCTTATCGAATTCGATGCCCAGACGGCTGATTTCCTTCTGGATGTCCTTGAGTTTTTCGCGCTGATCCAGCGCCAGGCCCATGCCGGAGCGGCGGTAGTCGCGCAGCGCGTGCTCCACCAGACGCTTGGACAGCGGCGGGAGATTTGCGGCTTTCTCCGAGACCAATTTGATCGCGGCGTACACCTTCTCGTTCTGGCCCAGTTCGATGACCCAGTTGTTCAGGTGCTCCTCGGCAAGGCTGCCCGCATCGCGCTGGGCCTTGTCGGTTGAGACGTACTGCATGAAAACCGTCATGGAGGTGTCGGCATCCAACCGCGAAAGCACATCGTCCAGCGCCGAGACGGTGTTGTCGTACGTGCGCTGCGCATCGGGCACCGCGAGGATGGCCGCGATGCCTGCATCCGCGTGCTTCAGGCCCTCGGCGACGGGTGAAGACGGATCGACTTCAAACGCCCAAGCCCCAGCCGTCCACAGCGAGATCGCCGCGGCAACAATCAGGGCGGACAATTGCACTAAACGAAAATCGCGCGTTTTCATGGGAAGAATGGGGGTTGGAGATTGGGACGAGCAGAAGGTGATCGAAGGTCAGCGTCAACGTCAATGATTGTGGCCGGAGTGATCGTGACCGGCGTGATCGTCGGCGGCGGCTGGGGCGGTGGTGTCGAGCAATTCCACATCGAAGATCAGCGTGGCCTTGGCGGGAATCACGGGCGGGCGGCCCATCTCGCCGTAGGCGAGTTGATAGGGGATGATGAGTTTGCGCTTGCCGCCGACTTTCATTCCGCCGACGCCTTCAGTCCAGCCGCGAATGACGCCGCTCAACGGAAACGTGATGGGTTGGCCACGGTCGACGGAACTGTCGAACTTCGTGCCATCGGTCAGCCAGCCGCTGTAGTGGACTTTCACCTGCGCGGTGGGACCGGCGGGTGGTGCGCCTTCGCCGACCTTGAGGTCGTAGTACATCAGGCCCGAGGCGGTCTTGGTGGGCTCGCCGGTCACGGCCTCGCCGGGGAAGCGTGGGACGACGGTGTTGGATTCAATCGCGCCGGTGTTGCCGTTGATGATCAATTTTCTGGCCTCGGTGGGGGTGTAGACAACGACTTCAACGGTCTTGGTGTCGCCGGATTCAATCACTTGCGCCGATTGGGCAATGCCCTTGGTTTCGGTCTGCGCAACGACGACGGCCTGCAGCAGGCCCACCTGGCACCCGCTGAGATTTTGATGCACCTGCGACGGCTCTTCGGGCAGCGAGACGTAATCCGGCGGCGCGGCGAACGCGCTGGCGACGGCAAGCAGGCCCGCGGCAACGGCAAACGTGGTCTTGGACATTCGATCAATTCCTTCCTCAAAGGAGGTTGTATCTACAGAGCGCGTGATTCGTTGCAGCACGCTTTGCGCTGCAAGCCAATAGCGTAGCCGATGCCGGGCGGCCGTTCACGCCTTGCGCCATCGCCGGACGGCTCCGCACGCCCGGCTCGCGTGCAAGAATCGCACTGAAGCGAAAAAAAGCCCAGGGATCGCAATCCCTGGGCTTCGTAGTTTCGAGGTTCGGGCGATTCTCACACCGATGCGGCCATCTTTTCGGCCTTGGCGCGGGCATCATCCAGCGTGCCGACGTACATGAACGCACTTTCGGGCAGGTCGTCGCCTTCGCCATCGGCGAGCCGGTTGAACGAATCGATCGTTTCGCTCAGCGGGCTGGTGACGCCGGGGTAGCCGGTGAATACTTCCGCCACGTAGAACGGCTGGGAGAGGAAGCGTTCGATCTTTCGCGCCCGGCCGACGATGAGTTTGTCGTCTTCAGACAATTCATCCACGCCGAGAATCGCGATGATGTCCTGCAGATCGCGGTAGCGCTGAAGGATCTTCTGCACCTTGCGCGACACGGCGTAATGCTCTTCGCCGACGATCTGCGGATCGAGGATTCGCGATGTGGACGCCAAGGGATCGACGGCGGGGTAGATGCCCTTTTCGGCGATGCCGCGCTGCAGCACGACGAACGCGTCAAGGTGCGCGAAGGTCGTGGCCGGCGCGGGGTCGGTCAGGTCGTCTGCAGGCACGTAAATCGCCTGCACGGACGTAATCGCGCCCTTGGCGGTGGAGGTGATGCGCTCCTGCATTTCACCCATCTCCGTGGAGAGCGTGGGCTGATATCCCACGGCGCTGGGCATGCGGCCAAGGAGAGCCGACACTTCCGAACCGGCCTGCGTAAAGCGGAAGACGTTGTCGATGAAAATGAGGGTTTCCTTGCCGGATGAATCGCGGAACTCCTCGGCCATCGTGAGGGCCGACAGGCCGACGCGAAGACGCGCGCCCGGCGGCTCATTCATCTGGCCGAACACCATGGCCACCTTGTCGAGCACGTGGGATTTATTTCCATCGGCGTCGATGTACTCGGCTTCCTGCATTTCGCGCCACAGGTCGTTGCCTTCGCGGGTGCGCTCGCCGACGCCTGCAAACACGGAGTAGCCGCCGAAGTTGCGGGCCACGCGGGCGATCATCTCTTGAATGATGACCGTCTTGCCGACGCCTGCTCCGCCAAACAAACCGATTTTTCCGCCGCGGACAAACGGGCACAGCAGGTCGATGACCTTGATGCCGGTCTCAAGGATTTCGGTCTTGGGGTTGAGTTCGACGAACTTGGGCGGCTCATGGTGAATGGGGGAGTACTTGGTCGCCTTGACCGGACCGCGCTCATCCACGGGCTGGCCCAGCAGGTTGAACACGCGGCCGAGCACGGGCTCGCCCACGGGAACCTTCACGGGTGCGCCGGTGTCAGCGCAAGGCTGGCCGCGGCGAAGGCCGTCGGTGGACGCCAGCGCGACGCAGCGAACCTGCCCGCCGCCCAAGTGCTTGTTGACCTCGCCGACCAGGATGGTTGTTTCGCCTTTGAACTCGATCTCGCAGTTCACGGCGTTGTAGATTTCCGGGAGGTTGTCCTCGGGAAACTGGGCGTCGAAGGTGGAGCCGATGACTTGAATGACGGTGCCGGTGGTGGCCATAGGTGATCCTGTAATAAGGAAGGGGTAAACAGGATAGCGTGAACGAAAGTGGAAGCAAAGCCCACAGCGTGCACACGGTGGGCTTTGCGGTATGCTCCAGCGCATGCGGTTTTCCCTCATCGACGCCATCATTGAGCAATCGCCTGACCGCATTGTCGCGGTGAAGCAGGTCTCACTGGCCGAGGAATACCTCGCTGACCATTTCCCTTCGTTCCCTGTCCTGCCGGGGGTGATGATGATCGAGGCGATGGTGCAGGCGGGGCGGGCGATGCTGGCGGATCGAACTGGCGGAAACCAGTTGGTCCTGGGCGAGGTCAAGGCGCTGAAGTTCGGCAACATGGTCCGGCCGGGCGAGGCCCTGGTCGTGGAAGTCACGTTGAGCAAACAACTTGAGGACGGTTCCTACCAGTGCAAAGGCGCAGGCACGGTGCGCCGCAGCGGCGATCCATCACCCGGCGAAACCGCCGTGAGCGGAAAGTTCACCATGCGACCTATCCGGCAGGCGGGCTTCTAAGTCCTCCTGCCTTGGAACGGGATTCGGGCATGATTGACCCTCATCGAGTAAACTGCGGCCATGTCTCAAACCATGACCCTGTCGCGCGAAACCATCTTTGAGAACATCCGTGAAGTGCTGGAGGAGGCCTTGGGAGCCGACGCCGAGGACATCACCCCCGACGCCACGCTCACCGGCGACCTCGAGGCCGAGTCCATCGACTTTCTGGACATCGTGTTCCGTCTCGAGAAGAAGTTTTCAACACCCGGCAAGCCGTTCAAGATCAACCAGGGCGAGTTGTTCCCGGAAAATCTCATGGAGAACCCGGCATGGGTGTCCAACGGCAAGTTCACCGATGAAGGCATGAAGATGCTGCGAACGCGCATGCCGCACGTCGATTTTACGCAGTTCGAAAACGACCGCGACGTGAACAAGGTCGGCGAGCTGATCACGGTGAAAAGCCTGGTGGACTTCGTGGAGCGGAAACTGAAGGGATAAAGCCGCTCGCGGCTTAGCACACGAGGCGTGACGCAGCGCATGCTAAACCGCAAGTGGCGGCCATCATGCGCTGGATGTGGATCGATCAAATCGTTGAGTTCCAGCCGTCCAAGCGGATGACGGCGGTGAAGAACGTTTCACTGTCGGAAGAACATCTGCACGATCACATCATCGCCGGCTCGCCGGTGATGCCCGCCTCGCTGATGATCGAAGGCATGGCCCAGACCGCGGGCATCCTCGTCGGGTCGGTGCACCGGTTCAAGGAAAAAGTGGTGCTCGCCAAGATCGTCAGCGCGCGCTTTGACGCCGATGTCTTCCCAGGCGAGACGATCCGCTACGAAGCCGCGCTGGAGCACATCACCGGCGCGGGGGCGTCCACCAGCGGAATCGTGAAGCGCATGCGCCACGTCGGCGAACACGCAGGCCAATGGCAGACCATCGGCCAGGTCGATCTGATGTTCAGTCATCTGGACAAGAACATGGCGGGGCTGGAATTTCCCGAGGAGAATTTCGTCTTCTCGGAGAACTTCCGAATGATCCTGCGCGCCGCGGGCCTGGAAGAGGCGACGACGTAACAACGGAACCGCCGCTTGCAGGTGAGCGCCTCGCCGCCGCTTGCGGCTTAGCACGCGCTGCGGCACGCGACCCGGCTCAGCCGCAAGCGGCCAGGGGGCGCGAAACCGCGCAGGGCAATTCCAAAA
>CAMPIL010000079.1 GCA_946886375.1 uncultured Phycisphaerales bacterium | reverse complement strand
GTGCGAACGCATCGATTCACGCTTCCTTGAACCGGCCTGCGGCAACGGCAACTTTCTGACTGAAGTGCTGCGGAGGCGGCTGACAGCCGTCGGTCGCAAATGCCGCAAATCCATTCTTCGCTGGGAGCAAGATGCCTTGCTCGGCCTCGCCTGCCTCTACGGCATTGAATTGCTCTACGACAACGTCAACGAGTGCCGCGATCGACTGCACGCGATCTTCCACGACGCGTACACCGCGCGCTTCAAGGACGAGTGCCGGCGCGAATGCTCCGCCGCCGCTCGAGTCATCCTCCGTTCCAACATAGTTCAAGGCGATGCACTCAAAATGACTATGGTGGCCCACGATCCAAACGAACCGATGATACTCACCCAATGGGCCATGCTTCCGGGCGGGCGCTTCAAGCGTCAACTGTACGAATACCGCGAATTGACCGGCGATCCACCGGGCGCCGCGCCTTCGCTGTTCGCAGGCGACATCGAACCGCTGTTCTGCGAACTCGGCAAGCCCGTGTTCATTGCCCGGCCGGTCGGCGAGTTGCCGCTGGTTCACTATCTGGAACTCGGTCTAGAAGAGAAAAAGCAAGGAAACGGGAGGCGAGCGAAGTGAACCACGCCTTCGGCCACAACCCCGACATCCTCACCTGTCTGGCGAATCTCAGCGCCGATGAGGTGTTCACGCCGCCCAAACTCGCGTCGGCCATGCTCGACATATTGCCGCAGGACTTGTTCCGCAGGCCGGATACGACTTTTTTGGATCCGGTGTGCAAGAGCGGCGTGTTTCTGCGCGAGATCGCCAGTCGGCTCAATGTCGGCCTGAAGGATCAGATGCCCAATGAGCAGGCCCGCATCGATCACATTCTCACCAAACAGGTCTTCGGTCTGGCGATCACGGAATTGACCTCGCTCATCAGCCGCCGCTCGCTGTATTGCTCGAAGAAGGCCGATGGCAAGTTCAGCATCGCCAGCCCCCAAGCGTTTGACCGGACCGATGGAAACATTCGCCTGCCCAAGACCAGTCACACGTGGAACGGCAACGGTCGTTGTGAGGTTTGCGGGGCAAGTCAAGCGGAACTCGATCGTGATGAGACATTCGAAGCCTACGCGTACCCGTTCATTCACGGCATCAACCCGACGGAGGTATTCAACGTGCAATTCGACGTGATTGTTGGGAACCCCCCGTATCAGCTCAACGATGGCGGCTTCGGCCGCAGCGCTTCCCCGATTTACCATGAGTTCGTCATGCAGGCGAAGAAACTGCAGCCGCGATACTTGACCATGGTCATCCCGTCGCGATGGTTCGCTGGCGGAAAAGGGTTGGACGAGTTTCGAGAGTCAATGCTTACGGACGTTCGCACGCGCGTGGTGGTTGATTCTCTCACCGCGACGGTTGTTTTCTCCGGGATCGGTCTCAAAGGTGGCATCTGTTACTTTCTCTGGGATCGGGAAAATCGAGGACTTTGCCACGTTGCTACCCATTTCGGCGATTGGCCTGTGACAACAAGCGACCGTCGGTTACTTGAAGATGGAGCAGACATCTTCATTCGCTTCAATGAAGGGGTGTCCATCTTGAAGAAGGTCAATCAGGTCGAGGGCGACAGTGCCAATTCATTATCCTTGCCGGAGAAGAGGCGTTTCGACAGACTGGTCAGTTCGAGAAAGCCATTCGGCCTGCCGACGACTTTTAGGGGCAATTCAACGCGAGGTGATGGTGACCTCTTGGTCTATCGAAATGGCGGAAAGGGTTACACGCCTAGAAGTTCCATCAGGGCAAACGCAGACCTCATTGACAAGTGGAAGATTTACGTCGGACGCGCGGGACCGGGCACTGGCAATCGAGACACATACCCTCACAAAATCATTAGCACGCCTTTCCTTGGTGAACCCGGCAGTGTTTCGTCGGAAACGTATATCTGCATCGGGCCGTTTGAAACTGAACGTCAAGCAGAGAGCGCTTTGTCGTACCTCTCTTGTCGCTTCACGCGCTTCCTCATCCTGTTGCACAAGCCAGCTCAGGGCACAACAAAAGAGGTGTACACGTTCGTACCAACTCAGAAATGGACAAGGACATGGACCGACGCAGATTTATACGAGCGATACGCGCTCACACAGTCTGAGATCGCGTTTGTCGAGAAGATCGTCCGATCGATGGATTTCACCGACGATGGGCTTGCAGAGGAGCTCCCCGATGTCGAGGATGATGAGTGAAGAGGATGATGAATGCCAATTGACGACTTCTTCCCTCCGCGCCCCAGCACGACACCCACGATCTACGCCTTCGCCGTCAAGCACGCTGATCACGTCGGGTTGCTCAAAGTTGGCTACACGGAGGGCAACGCCACCCAGCGAGTGGCCCAGCAATTTCCGGGCGGCTTCGACGGCTACGACATTCAGTTGATCGAACCGGCCATGCGGCCGGACGGCTCGTGCTTCACCGATCGCGATGTGCATCGCCACTTGCGGCAGCGCGGCATTCACAATCCCACCAACGAATGGTTCAAGTGCTCGCTGCGCGATGTTCAGGCGGCGGTCATCGCGGTGCGCGATCGCACCGCGAACATTCAGGACCGCACGCTGACCTTTGCGATGCGGCCCGAGCAGGAGGAAGCCGTCGAGATGACGGCTGAATACTTCACGCGGATGAAGAAGCAGCAGCGCGGCAAGTCGCCGCACTTTCTGTGGAACGCGAAGATGCGTTTCGGCAAGACCTTTGCGTCATACCAACTGGCCAAGAAGATGGGCTGGAAGAAGGTGCTGGTGATGACCTTCAAGCCCGTGGTGAAATACGCATGGTCGGAAGATTTGCTCTTGCACAAAGACTTCGAAGGCTGGCAGTTCGTATCACGCGATACGGAATTGAAGTACGAGGACGCCGACAAGACCAAGCCGCTTGTCTGCTTCGGCTCGTTTCAGGATTTTTTGCAGCGAACCAAATCGGGCGCGATCAAGCCCAAGAACGAATGGGTTCACAAGACCAAATGGGATGCCGTGTTTCTGGATGAGTACCACTTCGGCGCGTGGCGAGAGAACGCAAAGGGCCTGTTCGGTGCCGATGAAGATGAAGAAGGCGAAGTCGATGCGGAAGTGACTGCGGATGAACGGGCCTTTGACGAATCAATTCTGCCGATTCAGACTGGCGCGTATCTGTATCTTTCCGGCACGCCGTTCCGGGCATTGGGTTCGGGCGAGTTTATCGAAGAACAGATATACAACTGGACATACAGCGATGAACAGCGGTCGAAGCGTGATTGGAAAGGGCCTGGCGACAATCCCTATCTGGAGTTGCCGCGCTTGGTGTTGATGACCTACACGCTGCCGGATGAGGTGCGGCAGGTGGCGGAGATGGGCGAGTTCAACGAGTTTGATTTGAATGAGTTCTTCCGCGCTGAGGGCGACGGCGTTCTGGCGAAGTTCGAGCACGAGGACGAAGTTCAGAAATGGCTCGATCTGATTCGCGGTTCGTACCGGGGCACGACGATCGACGATCTGAAACTCGGCAAGGATCGGCCGCCCTTGCCGTTTTCGGATGCTCGATTGATCGGCGTGCTGAATCACACCTTCTGGTTCCTGCCTGATGTGGCGAGTTGCCACGCGATGGCGAACCTGCTCAAGGCGAGGAACAACGTTTTCTATCACGACTTCAATGTGGTCGTCGCGGCGGGCGCGAGCGCGGGCGTTGGTGCGGCCGCGTTGCCGCCGGTGCTTGACGCAATGGGCGACCCTTTGCGGTGCAAGTCGATCACCCTTTCCTGCGGCAAGTTGACCACTGGTGTCACGGTGCGGCCATGGACGGGCATGCTCATGTTGCGCAAGTGTTCCAGCCCGGAGACGTACTTTCAATCGGCGTTCCGCGTGCAATCGCCGTGGACGACGAAGGATGAGGAACTGAACGACATCATCGTCAAGCCGGAGTGCTACGTGTTTGACTTCGCGCCAAACCGTGCGTTGAGGCAGATCGCGGACTACGGATCAAGACTGGCGACCGATGACACGACGCCCGAGCAGCGCGTGGCCGAGTTGGTCGGATTCCTGCCCGTGCTGGCCTACGACGGCAGCAGCATGCGGCAACTGGATGCGTCAGCGATCCTTGACATCGCGACCGCTGGAACCAGCGCCACGCTGTTGGCCAAGCGATGGGAAAGCGTTTTGCTGGTAAACGTGGATGACGCGACGCTGGACCGGTTGAAGAACGATCCTGCGATGATGAAGGCACTGCGGGAAATCGAAGGCTTCCGCAATCTGAATACTGACCTTGAAACAATCATCAACCGATCGGAACAGATCAAGGATGCCAAGCGCAAGATCGCACAGGGCGAGGAACCGACTGCGAAACAGAAGAGGGAACTGACCGGAGCGGAGAAGGAACGAAAGTTGCTCCGCAAAGAGGTGCAGGAGCAACTGATCAAGTTCGCAGCCCGTATTCCGGTGTTCATGTACCTGACGGATTACCGGGAACAGCGATTGAAGGATGTCATCACGAAGATCGAGCCCAAACTGTTCAAGCGCGTGACGGGGCTGACCACGGAAGACTTCGAGCGGTTAGTGAGTCTGGGCGTGTTTAACAGTGCGTTGATGAATGATGCGGTGTGGAAGTTCAGAAGGTATGAGGATTCAAGCCTGCGCTACATGGGCGTCAGTCGGCACAAGGGATTGGACATGGGCCTGTGGGATACCGCGCTCACGGAAGAGGATTTCAAGGCGACATTTGAGCAGGTGGTTGAAGATTGAATTAGGCTCGTTTGCATTCGATCCAGGAAATGCTTTCCCACCTTTCGGGAAAGCATTCCCGCGCGGTGGGAAATACTTCCCGCGCTGTGGGAAAGTGATGACGCCAAAATCCCGCACATTTTTCTGAAACTCACGTGAATTGGGGCGAAGTTGCCGCCGATTGTTTCGGCGATCGCTGAGTGTGTCCCGATCTGCTTCGGGCGCAGCGATCAGCGAGCAATCGTGCTCTCTTTCGTTTTCCTTTTCTTGGGAGTTTCAGAAATGAGCGACAAAGTCTTTGAACAGACCGGCGACTACATCCCGGCCACCGATGCCGGCTTTCGGGATTGGCTGAACAACCTGTCAACATTGGTGTCAGCGGATCCCGGACGATACGGCCTGGGTCAGCCCGATGCGGACATCATCGCCAACCTCAATACGCAATACAGCGATTTGTACGTGTTGTGCCAATCGCCTGCGACGCGGACGATGGGACTGGTGACGCAGAAGGATGCGATCAAGGCCTCGGCCAAGGGCACGTGCAGGGTGTATGCCCAGATGATCAAGGCGTCGAAGGGCGTGGACAACCAGGACAAGATTCAGCTCGGCTTGCATTTGGATGATCCGACCAAGACACCAATTCCTGCACCCGAGAGTGCGCCGATGCTGAACATTCGCGGCGCGTTTTCGGGCGAGCACGTGATTGAGTACGCCGATGAAAACACGCCGACCAAGCGCGGCAAGCCGGCGGGGGTGACGCAACTGGAGTTGTACGTGCACGTGGGTGCGCAGCCGACGGTGAACTGGCACGAGGCGGAGTTCGTGGGCGTGTACACCAAGAATCCCATTCGCTACCAACTCGAGCCGGAGCAGGCGGGCCAGGTGGCGACGTACTTTGCGCGCTGGCGCACGTCGAAGGGCCTCGCCGGTCCGATGTCGCTGGGCGTGGCGATGATCGTTGCGTTCGGCGGTCCTGTGGATCAGCAGATTCCCACGGGTGGAACGACGCAAACCGAGGACGGTGGCCAGGAATTGAAGATCGCAGCGTGATTCAAGAAAGGATCAGGCATTAGGCATTAGGCACTGGGCACTAATGACTGATCTCACTCATCGAAACGTTTTTCTTGCACTAGTGCCTGATGCCCAGTGGCTAGTGCCTTCTTTCAGGAGATACCACAATGGGTTTGCGAACAATGAAAAAGACGAACGCGCGCAATCGTGCAGCGCTTGATCCTTCGGTTCCGCTGCGAAGCGTTTCAGCGGTGATTACGGAAGTGGATGCGACGGCGGCGAACACCATTCGCTTGACGTTCAACGGACGCGTGCTGCCGGGTCGTTTGCCGTTGTTCACGGCAGGCGCGGGCGGTGCGGAGACGGTGCAGAGCATGTCACAGGTGAGCGAGACGGTTGTCGAACTTGTGTTCACCGGCAGCGTGCAAGGCACGGATTTGACTGTCGGCGATGGAGATTTGGGCATTCGCACGCCAGCAGGCGGTTTTGTGCCTGCGGGGGTGTATGCCATCCCGACGTTTCCCTGATCCGTCGTTGACCGTGCCGGTGCTGGCGTGGCAGGCCGATGTCATCGAGGTTGTGATCGAATTCAATCACGACGTCACGATCGTAAACAACGATCCGACGCCTTGGACGGTCGCGAATCTCGAGGGCGCGAGCGTGCTTGATGTTCGACAGCCCGGCGGCGAGCCGAGCAAGATTCTGCTGGTCATGAGCACGCGCGTGCAGGCGGAGTCGGTGACGTTCGGGCCGCCGCCGTTCGGACTGGTCGATGAGTTCGGCAGGAACGTGCAGGGGTTCTCTGATTTTCCCGTGACCATGATGTAAGCATCGCTGCGGAGGCCAAACCGCTTCCGCAGCGAATTGAAGTGAGGAAACAACAATGATCCGAACCGCGGAACAACTTGCGATGCTGCCTGAGGGCGAACATAAGTGCGTGACGATCCGCAGCGCGATTCCCGCTGCCCCCGGGACCGAGGGATCGCGCGGCAGCGACATCAAGTTCCTGGATCACCTTCAGAAGAAGTATTCCAACCAGGTTGGATTCCTGCCGACCAGCGCGCTGGAGTGGAACATCGCCAACGGCAAGGTTTCGATCGCATTGGAGAATGATGAACCTGCTGCGTACCTGCTGGGCAAGGGGACGTATTTGCGCGATCCGCATTTCGGGATTATTTATCAGGCAGCGGTTTCTTATGATGCGCGCAGGCGATTGATGGGGACGGCGCTTGTGCAGCATTTCATCGATCACATGGAGCCGAATGTCAGGTTGATCGGCTTGTGGTGCGCGCAGGACATCGAGGCCAACGAGTTCTGGAACGCGTGCGGGTTTGAAGCGATCGCAGCGCGGCACGGCTCGCGGCGCAAGGGCCGCGTGCATATTTTCTGGGTGGGCCGAACGCATCGCGGCAGGAACGAGCAGTTGCGATATCCCAAGCAGACCACCGGCGGCTTAATGAAGGAATATCGCGAGGTGTATGGTCTGGAGCCTGGGAGCGAATATAAGGAAGTGGTGCTGCCGGAGCTGCCGGGGGTGGAGCAGAGGTCAGAGGGTGGCCATTCCGGCGGTCATAGGTCAGCGAAAAAAGGAACGCGGGCGGCGCAGCCGAAGTTATCATTGGCGGAGATGCAGCGTGCATTTCGGTATGGCCAGGGCAATCATATATGTGTAGTGGTTGCGGGCGTGACGAAGTATCTGCCGGTCGCGCCGTTCGAGATGCCGAATTTCACGGACTTGTCGCGGGTGATGGTTTCCCGGAACGAGTCGAGGCCGAAGTCGCAGACGGCGAAGCCAAATGGAATGAAAGTGATGCAGCCGAACGCGCAAACCGGGGGGTTGTGGACGCCCGCGAGCGGGTTTGATCTGCCGGAGGAGAAGGCGGCGTGAGGGCGTGGATCGCGCTTTGGGCGTCAGTCCCGCGCGAAGGTCAGGCGCTTGATCATGAGTTCCAGCGTGTCGCAGACGAGGGTGATTTCTTCTTCGGTCAGGCGATTGTAGAACGGCAGTGCGATCGTTCGCTGACTGACGGATTCGGCCATGGGGAAGTCGCCGGGGTGGAAGCCAAATAATCTGCGATAAGGCGGCAGCAGTGGAATGGGCGGGAAGTAGTTGCTCGCGCCGATTTCGTGCCTGCGAAGTCCTTCGAGGATGGTGTCGCGGTCATCGGCGCTGAATTGGTCGGTCAATCGCACGACGTAGACGAACCAGCTCATGACGGTGTCTTCATCGACGGTGGGGACGACCAGGTGGGGATTTCCCATGAGCCTGCGGGTGTATTCGCCTGCGACGCGCTGACGCTCTTCGATGATTTCGTCGAGGCGTTGCATTTGCGCGACGCCGAGGGCTGCGTTGAGTTCGCTTAATCTGAAGTTGTAGCCGACGCGTTCGTGCACGAGCCATGAGCCGAGTGCTGCGCCGAGTCCGCTTCCCAGGCCCGGGAGTGTGTCGTATGGGCTTGGGGAGTGGCCGCCGGTTCCTGAGGCGTAATTGTTTGCGGCGCGGCCCTGGTTGCGCAGCGATCTGCAGAGGTCCGCGAGTTTGTCGTCGTGGGTGACGATCATTCCGCCTTCGCCCGTGGTGATCTGCTTGTTGGGATAGAAGCCGAAGACGGCGGCGCGGCCGAAGCGGCCGATGGGATCGGTTCCTTTGCACCCGCCGAGGCCTTCGCAAGCGTCTTCGACGAAAGGGATTTCGTATCGGGCTGCGAGCGCAGCGAGTTCGAGCATGCCTGCGGGGTTGCCGAAGACTTCGACGCCGATGATGGCGCGGGTTTTTTCGGTGATGGCCTTTTCGACGTCCTCGGCGCGCATGTTGTACGTGCCGGGATCGCAATCGACGAAGACAGGCCGGGCGCCGACGTAGAGGATGCAGTTGGCCGAGGCGACGAAACTGAACGCGGGCGTGATGACTTCATCGCCGGGGCCGACGCCCAGGGCGAGCAGCACCAGGTGCAGGCCGGATGTGCCGGAGTTGACGCCCACGGCGTGGGGGCGGTTCACGCGGCGGCCGACCATGCGTTCGAACTCTTCCAGTCGCGGGCCGATGCTCAGGCGTCCGCTTTGCAGGGTTTGCACGACGGCGCGGATTTCGTGTTCGGTGATATCTGGCGAACTGAGTGGGATGGGGGTGGCCATGGCAGGTTCAAGAAGTGTAGCGGCCGGCGAAACGGGAGCCGTTCACACCAATCGGCTGGGGGCGATGTTCTTCGACTTTTATTTCCGTGAAGAACGCGCGCTTCAATTGCCTTGGGCGAACAATTCGCTCATCACGCGGGCGGTCTGGTTGGTGTGTTTGAGATAGAGCCAGGCCGCCTGCACCTGGAGGATGTCTGAGAGCCGGCCGCCGCCTGCGGCGATGGTGCCGAGTTGCGCGACGTCGACTTTCTCCAGCGTTTTGGCGTGGCGGGCCATGAGCAGCAGCGCCAGGGAATCGGCCCGGCCCGAACCGATGCGGTTCAACGTCGCTGCCGCTTCACCAGTGGTCTGCGAATCAGATTCGAACAACCCCAGCAGAATGGCCTGCTGCTTCACGCTGTCATCGGGCGCGTTCTTGAGCCGCTCAAGCACCATGCCGGGATCGATTTCGAACAGTTTGGAGGAGGCGCGCACGGCGTGGGCAATCACATCGCCAGGTGTTTGTTCATCCTGCGCGCGGTCGATCAGGTGGGCGTAGATCGGGGCGGCTGTCGCGGGAGGGAGCTTGGCAAGGTGATCGAGAGCCCATTGGCTGGTCTTGATGTTGCCCAGGTTGAGCAATTGGATGAACGGCTGGGTGGGATCGCTTTTGTTTGCGAGCGCTGTGCCAAGGGCAACCATCTTGAGAAGCAGGTCTTCATCGGGCGCGGGGGCGAGGCGGTTGTACACATCGGCTGGCGCATCGCCGCCGCTGGCCAGCAGCAGCATGCAGTATCGCACGCGCTGCTGATACGAAGGCTGATCGCCGAGGAACTTTTTCCAGACGGCGAGGCCGGCTGTGCGATCCAGCTCAAGCAGGGTGAGCACGCCATGCGATGCGATGTCCGCGTGCAGGCCGGGCCGCTCGAGCATCTGGTTGATCCAGTCCAGGCACGCTGAAAGTTTGTATCTGCGGATGGCTTCGATGAGCCAGAGTTCCAGATCATCGCGCCGGCGCGGCTCCATCGATTGCAGCCGCGAACGGAACTCGGTCACTGCGGGCGTCTGTCCCAGTTGGGCCAGCAGCGCCGAGGCGAGGCCGCAGATGTGTTCATCATCGGATTTCGTCAGCGCCTGGAGTTGCTCGGAGTCGACGGGCTTCTGCAGCATGACAAGTTCCGCCAGCAGAACCAGCCGGGCCATGGGTTGCAGTTCAGTCGATTTCAGCACCGTTTCGATCTGCTCGGCCGAGAGCAGTTCCAGATCAAGCGCGGTGGCGATGACCGCGTCTTGCGCCTGGGGCAGCAGATGTTCAATGGAGAGCGCATCGATGTGTTTCGGGGAATTGATTTCACCTAGGCCAAGCACGCCGTGAACTTGAATCTGCCATTGATCGCTCTGAACCAGTTGCTGGAAGAGCGATTGCAGGTCCGGGTCATGCAGTTGCCGCAGCGCGAAGAGGAGTGACAGGTGGCTGCCATCGCGCTGGGTGGTGACCGCGCGCTTGAGGATGCGCAGCGACGCCTCGGTTGAATCGGCCGGCTGCGCCCCGGCAACGCCGTCGGCGACGAGCGCCAGCAACAGCGCGACGGTTGATGCAACTGTGAATCGGCGCCAGCGGCCGGTCGATCCAATCATGCGCAGCATGGCACCAGTGTATCAGGTGCACCGCAAGGCGGGCCCGGTGAACGTCAAGGCTTGCGCTCGATGATGGCCCGCCGCAACTGGTCGATCAGTTCCTTGAGGTTGATCGCCGGATCGCCTGCACCGAGGTCCACGGATTCATTCTCATGCAATTGCCTGCGCAGCCGCTGGTCGGCGGTATGAATGGTGGAGTGGTTGGAACGGCCCATGGCCTGGGCGATTTCCGGGAAACTGTGGGTGGTCAGTTCCCGGGCCAGGTACGCCACCAATCCGCGCGCCAGCACCACCCGGCGATGCCGGCCGGAGGCGAGAATGTCGGCCTTGGGCACGGCGAGGCGGGCGCAGACGCCTTCGATGACCGCCGCAAGCCGCACGGTGTGCGTGGGACGCCACATCTGCTCGCGGAATAGTTGCTCGGCAAGCACAATCCCAATTTCGCCGCCTGCTTCCACCTGCGCGTGGCCGTTCATCATCGTCTTCAACGCCGCGAGTTTGGTGATCGCGCCTTCGAGTTCGCGCACTGACCCAAGGCATTGGGAGGCGATGAGATCGACGGCGGCGGCGTTGATCCGCAGCCCGCGCGCCGTCGCCTGCCGCTGAATCAACTCCGCCCGCATGGCATGATCGGGCTTTTCGACCTTCACCACCATGCCGGAGAGAAACCGGCTGACCAGTGCCTGATTGAATCGCGTGATGTGGTGGGGGTGGTTGTCGGAGGCCAGAACCACCCGCGCGCCGCTCAGGTCGATTGCATCAAGCGTGTAGAGAAACTCAGCCTGCGTCTTGGTCTTGTTGGACAGGAAGTGAACATCGTCGATCGCCAGCAGATCCAGTTTGCGGATCTTCTGCCGGAAGGCGTCGATGGTGTTGTTGCGAATCGCGGTGATGTATTCGTTTGTGAACTGCTCGCCGGTGACGTAGCGCACGTGCTGCGATCGGCGGGTGAGTTCGATAAACCGCTGGCAAACACCCTGGAGCAGATGGGTCTTGCCCACGCCGCATTCGCCATGGATGAACAGCGGCGAGATGCATCGGGCGTCGGATTGCTCGGCCAGGCGCAACGCGGCGGCGTAGGCGAGTTTGTTGCTCGTGCCGACGACAAACTCCTCAAGGCGGCGGAACTGGGCGGCCTTGATCCGCGGACGGGGGGCGGAATGCTCGTTCGCTCCGGCGTGGCTGTCGGGGATCGCGTCGCCGGTTGAAGCGATCGAGGCGGGTG
>CAMPIL010000078.1 GCA_946886375.1 uncultured Phycisphaerales bacterium | reverse complement strand
TGCGCTTGGCCATGGCCAGCACCAGCGCGAGGTTGGTCTCGGCGATCTGCTCGCGATACTGCGTGGCAATGGAGTACCAGCGCAAGATTTCGCGGGCCTGCTCCTCGGTCGGGTCGTTCATACCGATTTCTTCCTGCAGAGCCCGCACGCGATAGCGGGCGTAGTTGTACTGCAGGAACAGCACGCGCTCCTCGGCCGCAGTCAGCAGCACCGTGCCCGCAGTGCGAGTGGTCTGCTGCTTGGTGGGAGTCAGGTCATCCATCAGCGGCCTGTACCAGCCCACATCGGGCTTTTCGATGGGCGGAGCATCCTGGTAGATGCGCTTTTCGGCATCGGGCTCGTAAAAGGCCTCGGAGTCGATGAAATCCATGGGCTCGGCCATGATCTGGCGGAGCAGACGCTCCTCGGCGGCTGAAAGACGGGTGCCCCGACGGCCAGCCTCAGGGCCAGAGCGCAGTCGCACTCTCTGCCGCTGCCGCAGCCTGTCGAGGGGTGAATTGTTTCCGATCATTGTTTGACGCATTGAATTCTTTCCAGACTTCCCTGCCTGCTTGAGAGACCAGGGACCAGTCAAATTGTTCCAAAGTGGTTGAGGGCGATTTCTCGCATGTTTGTGAAATGTATCACAAAGTTCCCCGGAAGCCGCTCTCGTTCTCTACCGTTAAATACCAATCTCCTTATACAACGGTTCAATCAATTGGAAATATTCTAAAAACGCCACAAATCAGTGGCACAGATTGTCCGCCCTCGCAGAGGCCATTGCGACCGGAAACCTGCCCACATCAGAGACAGCCAATCACCCGCCTCTGGTAGGTAATTGACATGCCAGCAGAGGCCGTTCTGTGGGGCCTGGCGAGGCCATCCGCTCTACGACACCGAGCGCAACTGCTTACTGTGCAAACACATACAGCAATTTCACTCGTGCCGGCATGCCGCGAATGTCGATCATTCCGGCGACTTGCCTGACATGTCGTAAACCCAGGCGTCGCCGGCCCGGGGGTAGTCCAGCACATCTCCCGGGGGGAAGAACAGGCCTAACTCCCGTCGGGCGGCTTCCGGGCTGTCGGAACCGTGAATCAGGTTGAAGCTGTTGGAAACCCCAAAATCGCCTCGGATGGTGCCAGGCTCAGCCTTGGAGCCGAACGTCGCACCCATCATCTTGCGGCTGATCTCGATCGCTCCCACGCCACGCAGAGCAAGCACAAGCACGGGTGAACTGGTCATAAAGCGGACCAGGCCGTCGTAGAACTTCTTGCCCTTGTGTGATTCGTAGTGGGTGGCGGCAAGTTGAGGGCTTATCTGCATGAGCCTGGCGCCCACGACCTGAAGGCCCTTGTCCTCGAAGCGGCTGATGATTCGTCCCATCAAGCCTCGCTGCACGGCATCGGGCTTGAGAATGATGAGTGTGGTTTCCATGGATTTTCGTCTTGGTGAAAAAAGCGCTGCGCAGGATAGCGACCACTTGCGAACTTGGCCACCGATCCTGCGCAGCGCTGGAAGAAACGCTGCGACTTGCGATTACCTGCTCACCGGCACTTGCCCCATTGGTTGATGACCAACAGCAAGTCTGAAACGTTGACCTGACTGTCCGGCGTCGGCTGCGGAGCGATGTCGGCCGTGCATGCCGCAGGCGGGACGGGGCATTGACCCCAGCCGTTGATCACCGAAAGCAGGTCGCTCACATTCACATTGGCGTCGTCGTTCACGTCGCCCACGCATGGGCTGGGCTGTCCCGGGCACATGCAGGAGTTGCCCGGTCCGTCCAGCAACTGGAACACCGCGGTGTCAGAGCACTGGTTGGAGTCGATTGCCGTCACGACATACGCGTTGCAAGGCGAGACGCTGTTGACCAGGATGCACTGATCGTGCGAACCCGTGCTCCAACGGAACGTGATGGGCGGGCGGCCGGAGATCACCGTTGCGCACAGTTCGATCTGCTCGCCCTTGGGCGTGCAGGCGACTTCAATGTCAACGTGATGCTCAAGCAGCTCAAACTCGCACTCCGTCTGGCAGCCATGGGAATCCGTCACGGTGACCGAATACTCGCCGGGTTGATCAATGTCGATCAGGCACTGCGTGGTTGCTCCGGTGCTCCAAACGTACGTGTACGGCGGCGTGCCGCTGCTCACGATCGCGCAGAGCGTGGCCGTCTGGCCCGGGCAGATCTTGTCGCGGCTGCTGTTGACGAAACACGTCGGCAAGGGATGGAACCGCAACACGCCTGAGTCTTCACCTTCGCAGTTCTTGAAGTCGACGACCTTGGCGGTATAGGTCGCGCCATCGCACACATTCAGATGGCATTGACCGTTTTCCTGGACGTTCAGGCACGGCGAACCCACGGGCTGGTCCAATTCGTCATACCACTGCACGGCATAGGGCGCGGTGCCGCCTGCGACCGTCGCGTGCAGGTCGCCGCAGGACCCGGCGCACACCGTGTCGTTGGTGACCTTGATCAGCGGATTGGGATTGATGTCGATGCTGCCGCAGGCGTCGTCAGTATCGCCGCTGACGCAGCCCTTGCCATCGGCATCCACGGCGACGGCGCAATAGACGCCCTCGTCATTTACATCGAGGCACGATTGGCCTCCATCAACCAGCACCAGGTCACAAGAGCCGGGAACCAGCACGCCGTTCTGGTACCAGCAAACCTCATAAGGAGGTGTGCCGCCGGTCACCATGGCGCAAACTTGGCCGGTGCCCTCGTTGTTGCAGATCTTTTCGCCGAACACTTCCACGACCGGCAAGGCCTTGACGGTCACCTGCGCGGTGTCAACGTCGGTCTTCGTCACCGTGGCCACGGCATTGGTGAAATCGCCGGAAACTGTAGCGGTATTGATGGTTGTGCCGACCGGAAGTTCGGTGGTGCTGAAGGTGTACGTCCAGGTTTCACTGGGTTCGAGCAAGTTATTGCCATTGGTGTCGCCGCCGACAAACGTGGGGCTGAAATCATCATCGCTCTGGGGCGGGTTAGCGCCGGGCGTGCCGTTGTCGTCGATCACAACCACGTCATGCAGCGGGACGTCGCCGGGGTTGGTGACGACGTAGGTGTACTTCACCGAATCGCCGAAGCAGGTGACGGTGGGATTTGCGGATTTCTCGATGTTGATTTTCGGGTCGGCCAGCGAGATCAGATACGAACCGCACGCGGAAAGCGGCAGACCGTTGGTGCAGAGTCCCTGAGTCTGCGCAGTGCCGGTGATGAACTTGGGGGTTGCATCGTTGCTGAAGGACAGAATCGTCACCTGGAAACT
This sequence comes from uncultured Phycisphaerales bacterium, assembly GCA_946886375.1. The sequence goes on along the minus strand of CAMPIL010000078.1, from coordinate 8,453 downwards.
GAACTGGCACGTCGCGCCGACCGCGAGGTTAATGGGATTCGCAAAGGTGAACGCGATTTGATTGGTCGTGGTGTTGCCGTTGCCCAGGCCAGTGGAGAGCGCCTGGCCGCAGGTGTTGCCGACGATCGTGTCATCGCCGTTGTATTGAAGAACCATGCCGTCATCGGTGCACAGCGAAGCGCAGCCGCCTGCGTTCTGGCATTCGAGGTTCACAACGACTGAGTTGATCGTCCCGGCCTGTCCAAGCGGGCCGAATTGCGCCGTGATGGTCGTGCTCTGGCCGATGAGCAGATTGGTTGCGGGATTGGGCGTGGCGATCATCGTGCCGCCGCACTGCGCGTGCGCCACTGATGCAAGACTCAGCGCTGCCAATGTCCCCACAAGAAACGAATACCCCAGTCTCCTTGAGAAGTTACCTCTCATCTTTCACCTCCGTAATGATGTGTAGAACGGTCTTGACTGAAAAGCCCCCGGCCAGATCGGCCGGGGGCTCGATTGGACGACATCGAAATCACTTACTGCTGCGCGATCCAGTACACCATGATGGCGACGTCCTTGTTGTTCACGACGCCGTCGTGGTTGACGTCAGCGATGGCCGGGTTGCCCCAATTGTTGACGAGCATGTTCAGGTCGTTGACCGTGATCAAGCCGTCGTTGTTGAGGTCCTTGTCAAAGCTGGAACTGCCTGCCAAAGCGCTGTTGCAGTACAGCTGACCGCCGAGCGGTCCGCCTTCAAGTTCGTTCTGCTGAGCGAGAGCCTGGTGCGCCGCACTGGGGCTGCAGCTCGCCACGGCATCCTGAACCATCTGCTTCACCTGAGCGGTGCTGTAGAGATAGTCAACCTGGTCGTGAGCTGAGTTGAGCAACGCCGCGACTGCGTGGCGACCAAGAGCCTGGAAGCCTCCGCCACCTTGTCCGAGGACGGTCAGCAGCGACTTGCCATTGAACGCGTTCTTGGCGGCGGTGCAGATGTTGTTGCAATCGATTTCAAACGCAGCGCAGAAACTGGTTGCCGGTCCGCACGGGCAGGTGTCCTTCGCGCAGAACGGAGCGGGCCAGTGTCCGAAGTGGTGGTTCTGCTTCCAGAAGCCGGGCGTGCGGCCCTGTCCGCCTTCGGGCGGGCAGCAGCAGGTCACGATGCGAGTGCGAGTGGTCTCGCAGCCCGAAACGTTGTCGCGGACGCGTAGTCTGAAGGTGCAGGACGTGCCGTCGGTCGGGCATGCCGTGCCAGCCGTGTAGGTCACGGTCGGCGTGTCGCCGTTCGCGGTGATTTCCCAACCCGCGGAGCAATTGTCCAGGCTCCACGTGAAGGTGTAATCGCCCGAGCCGCCGGTGACTGCGGTGGAGCACAGCGTGTTGCCGGTGGAGCCGCACTGCGGTCCATCCGGGCAAGCCACTGCGGCACAAATGTCAAACGAGGGTGCAACAGGCGGGACAAAGTCAATGCAGCAATCCGAGCCATCGCCGCCGCTGGTGCAGCCGTTGCAGTCTGTGACTTCCAGGCAATACTCGCCTGCGAGATCGCTGGCGTCCAGCGTCAACTTCGCGCCGGTGAACTCAAAGCCATTCGGTCCGGTCCACTTGAAGGTCAGCGGCTCGCAACCATCGCTCTTGCCGGTGTAGCTGACTTCACAGTTTGTAATCACCGGATCATTGATTTCACAAGAAGGCGTCGGGTTGATCACAACCTCGGCGTCATCGTCATCAGTCACGTTCACATTGCCGAGGGCGGTCAAATAGGTTCCCGTCACGACCGCGGTGTTGGTGGTGGTGCCAACGGGCGGAGTCCGCATTGCGGTGAAGATCCATGTCTCGGTGGTATCGAGCAGGTCGTTGCCGTTGGTATCACCGCTGTCAAACGTTGGGTTGAAGTCGTCATCGCTCTCGGGCGGATTGGCGCCGGGCGTGCCGTTGTCATCAACGATTCCGGTGGTCTTGCTCACAGCGAGCGCAACATCACCGGTGTTGGTGACGGTGTAGGTGTAGGTCACTTCCGTGCCTTCGCAGGCTTCCGTTGGATCAACGGTCTTCTCCAGGTGGATGCCCGGATTGACCACGCTGATCAGGTAGGAGCCGCAGGCGGACAGTGGAAGGCCGTTGGAGCACAGGCCATCTGTCTGAGCGGTGCCGGTGATCTGATTCGGCGTGGCGTCGTTGCTGTTGTCCAGGATGGTGACCTGGAAACTGAACTGGCAGGTTGCACCAGCCGCGAGGTTGATCGGAGCGGCAAACGTGAAGGTGATCTGGTTGGTGGTCGTGCTGCCGTTGCCCAGTCCTGTTGAAACAGTTTGGCCGCAGGTGTTGCCCGCGATGGTGTCATCGCCGTCATATTGCAGCACATCGCCATCGTCAGTGCATGGCGTCGCGCCGCACCCGCCGGCGTTCTGGCATTCGAGGTTCACCAGGACCGCGTTGATTGTTGCCGGCTGACCCAAAGGGCCGAACACGGCGGTGCTTGGTGTGCTCTGGCCAACGACCAGGTTGGACGCCGGACTTGGCGTGGCGAGCATTGTGCCGCCGCACTGCGCGTGCGACGCGGTTGAAAAGCCAAGCGCAGCGATTGCGCCTGCCAAACATGCGATGAATCTTCCTGTCCCCGATGTACATCCTCTCATCTTGCACCTCCTAGCTAAATGTTGCTGTGACCGACAGTTGGCGTTGACTCACATCCCAGGAGTCATGCGGCCCCAAAGCACATTCATGGTGCAAGTAGGCGTGCGGCCATTCTCCACCGGGTGATCGCGAAATGCAAGACCCGCAAACCTTTTTCCACAATGGATTTACAGATCATTCACAGGCAATTTGCCAGAATCCCCAAATTAACGATTCCTACCACTTGTCGCGTGAATATTGCGCACCAATGTGCAATGGGATCACTGCCGGCACGAGTACAATTACCCCGCCTTCACTCGTAGCGCTGGAGCGGATCATCCGTGTTGCGGTCTCATCGATGCTTTGGATGGATCGTGATCGCGTTTTGCGCCGGTTTGGGCATCGAGGCCCGGAGCGCGGCCGCGCCGCCGCGATTCGTTGCGGCTTTTTCCCACGGCGCGGCAATCAATGACAGCGCCGCACCACTGCCGCCCGCGGTCATTCGCAGCCGCGTCGCTGTAATCAATCCGGTCATTGTAAATGAACTCGTTCACGGAACTGATTCCGGTGCGCTGTTCAATCTGTTTGATGACGCCGCGTTCAATGTACAGATCACGATGGTCGAGTGCCGCTCAGAGGATCGATCTACCTGTGGCGGCCGACTCGCCGATGACGCCGGCGGCACGTTCATCGTCTCAGTGCACGACGGCGCAATCATCGCGCAATTCTGGAGCCCGACTCGCGGCACGTATCAAGTGAAGTCCCTGGCCGACCGCACGCATTGCGTGATCCAACAGATCGATGTCGGGCAACTTGGCGGCTGTGCAAACAACCTTGATCAATGCCGATTGCCCGCAGCGCCCAGCGCGACACAAGCGGACTCATGCGCTGAATCAATCGACGTGATGGTGTTGTACACGCCCCGCGCACGCCAGACCGTTGGCGATGACGCGATGATGAACGCCATGGCTCACGCCGCGATCGCGACGCTGAACATCGCCGCCGCCCACAGCAGCGCGGCTGCGTATTTCCGCGCGGTGCACATCGCGCCCATTGACTACACGGAATCAGAGAATCTCGGAACAGACCTCGGCCGGCTGCAAACCAGCGGTGACGGATTCATGGATCAGGTCTTTGCGTTGCGCGCACAACACGGCGCGGACCTCGTCGCGCTGCTGGTGGAATCGTTCGACAACTCCTGCGGCGTCGGCTACGTCATGACAAATCCATCGCCGGATTTTCAATCGCTGGCATTCAGCGTCATTCAACAGAATTGCGCGCTCAACAATCTCGGTTTTGCCCATGAATTAGCCCATAATCTGGGCTGTCAACACGACTGGGCCGACCCTTCCCCAGGCGTGTTCGCCTACTCGCACGGCCGTGTATTCACCGGCGCCAGTGGGCAGGCATATCGCACTGTCATGGCCGGTTCATCGAGCATTCGCATCCCGCTGTTCTCCAATCCGTTGATCCAATTTGACGGCGTGCCGACAGGCGTGCCGGAGGGCCAACCCAATCCTGCCGACAACGCGTGCACGATCAGCAACACGGCCCACATCGTCAGTGCATTCGCATCGCGCACGGCGGCGGACTGCAACGGCAACGGAGCGTCCGATGGCTGCGATATCACAAGTGGATTGAGCCTTGATGTGAACGAGAACGGCGTGCCGGATGAGTGCGACGGCCCGGCGTGCGCGGCGGATGAAATGTTCGTGTTGACAGCGGAAGACCGCGCCTCGTTTGACCGTTTCGGCAGCAGCGTCTCGATGAGCGATGACCGCGTGGTGGTGGGATCGGTGTTCGATGATGATGCGGGGACCAATTCCGGCGCGGCGTATGTGTTCCGGCGCGCTGGGGCGCGCTGGGAATTCGAATCCAAAATCGCGCCGAGCGATGCTGAGGGATTTCAGAATTTCGGTCGCTCGGTCGCCATTTCGCCGGGCGGCGAGTTCATTCTGGCTGGCGCGCCTCGCGATGGTTTCCTGATCTCCGACACGGGCTCGGCGTACATGTATCTCCGGAACGGAAACGCGTGGGCGCAAATCGCCAAACTTCCGAACCCCGACCCGCAGCAGGCCGATTTGTTCGGCTGGTCTGTCGCGTGGGCCGGCAGCGAGGCGACCGAACTGCACGCAGTGGCCGGCGCGCCGCTTGACGACGAGATCGCTAATGATGCAGGGGCAGCCTATGTGTATCGCTGGAACGAAGTGGACTTCGATGTGCCGGTGAAACTCACGTTCAAAGCTGGCCAGGCCGGCGATCGGCTGGGGTTTTCTGTCGCGGGCGCGATCGATGGATCGCGAATCATCGCCGGTGCACCGCTGACAGATCTGGGTGTGCCGGATACCGGCGCCGCCCACGTGTTTGCCGCGCTCCAGGGCGCGTGGACACATGAGGCCCAACTCCGGGCAACTGGGCCGGCAGAGAACGCGCGCCTGGGGTGGTCGGTTGCAATCGATGGCGCTTGTGCGTTGACGGGCGCGGTCTTCGATTCAAGCCACGGCGAGCGCGCCGGCGCGGCCATCATGTTTGTCCGCTCAAGTCGCGGCGAGTGGAACAGGCAGCATGCGCTCTACGCCGCAGACGCCGCGGAGGGCAGTCAATTCGGCGCATCGGTCAGTCTGCGCGGCGATCGCGCACTGATCGGATCGATCCTCGACATCACCGCAGGCAGCGCGGGCGGGGCGGCGTTCATCTTTCGTCGCGCCGATCCAGGCTGGACGCAACAAGCCAAGATCACGCCCGCCGGCTATGCGCCGTTTGACAACTTCGGCAGCGCGGTCGCGCTGGCCCCCGCTGCCGCACTGGGCGTAGCCGGTGCGCACTTCGACGATCATCACGAGTTCATCGATGCAGGTTCAGCGCACGTCTTCGCGGTGGATATCAAACAACCAGACTGCAACGGCAACGGGGTTGCTGATGACTGCGACATCGCGCGGGGTTTGAGCATGGACCGCAATTCCAACGGCGTGCCCGATGAGTGTGAAACATGCCCGGCCGACGTGGTTCGCGACGGCCTGGTCAACGTCAACGATCTGCTTGCGGTCATCAACCATTGGGGCAAGTGCACGCGACCGTGCCCGGGCGCCACATGCGTCGGCGATATCGTGACCGATTGCACGGTGGACGTGCAGGATTTGCTGCAGATCGTTGAGCAATGGGGCGCTTGCTCGGGTTGACGCGCGGTCGCTTGGGCGATGTTCTCATTCGCGCGTCGAATGCTCGCTTGCTGATTGACAAAGATTTTTTCTGCCTGATCTTGTGCCCCAGCGATTGCCTTGGCGGCGGCGTGCGACGCCCCCGCTGCTGCGAAGGGCGGTCGATCTCGTATCGACGTGTGGGTCCCCTTCTTACAGAAAGGCAGGGCATTGCAATGTTCAAGCGAACAGGCGCGTGGTTGTTTGGTCTTTCCATCGTGACGGCCGGGTTCATGGCGTCGGTGCTGGCCGCGCCCCCGCTTCCGGGCGCCATCTTCACCACTGATGTCAATGGAACGCAGGTGAACGGCAACGTGTATGAGAACTGCACCGACGTGTACCTCAACGGCGGGCCGCCACCCAACGCGCCCTGCTCGGCGGCGGGGCTGCCGGATGGCTGCTACTGCTATCAGGTGACAGACCCCTCAGGCAAAGTGCTGCTGTCGCTGGATGACATTTCCAACCGTGGCTTTCAGGTCGAAGGCGGCCTGATCGTGCACGACAACGGCAATCACGGACATGGATTGGGCAAATGCCACGAGACAAATCCCAACAACATCAGCATTCAACTCATGCCCTTCGCGCCCACGCCCAACCCCGGCGGCGAGTACAAGGTCTGGGTCGTGCCCTGTGAAGACTTCTCGCCGGGCCAAGGGTCCTTCGGCTTTATCCCCAGCAAGACCAAGACCGACAACTTCAAGTGCGTGCAGTGTCCGGCCGATTGAAGTCGATGATTCTGTGTGCGCAATGAAAAGGGCGGGTCGTGAGACCCGCCCTGTTTTCGTCTGTGCATGAAGCCGCCGATGTCTTGACGCGACGGTGCTACTGAAGCAGATCGATCAATTGAATCAGCGTCTGCACGTCGGCGTACAACGCAGCCTGCTGCGGCGACGGGGCCAGCCAATCCGGCGGCGGCGAGGCGCCGTCCACCTTGTTCGCCACCATCATCAACGACGCCAGGGCCGACGCGTACTTGCCCTTGTTGATCGCGGTGGCTGCATCGTGCAGGTTGTTGGACAGCGCGGTTCGACGGCCGTTTGCAGCATTGCCGTTGGGCGCAAGGAACAGCGAAAGATTGAATTGCTGCACCTCATCGGCCACCGTCAGCGTCATGCTGGCCAGGAACGCCGGAGGCACGCCCGGCGTGAGCGGTGACGGATCAACGTTGTCCGCCACGCCGTCGCCGTCGGTGTCGGTATTGCAGGGATTGGACCCGGCAGTGATTTCCGAGCCGTCGAGCAGGCTATCGCCATCGGAATCGCCATTGAGCGGGTTCGGGCAGCCGGTGCCTTGTGCAATGTCCACTTCCGTGCCGTCGAGCAGCCCATCGCCATCGGTGTCGCCGATCAGGGGGTTGGTGCCGAAAGCGGATTCATTGCCGTCGGAGAGCCCGTCATTGTCCGAGTCGATATCGCAAGGACCCAAGCCTGCGGTGAGTTCGTTGCCGTCGGAGAGGCCATCGCCATCTGAATCGGCGTTGACCGGGCTTGGACAACCCGAGCCTGCGGCAAGAGTGACTTCAAAGCCATCAAGCAATCCGTCGCCATCGGTATCGGGATTGCTCGGACTCGTGCCGTGGGTGTTCTCATTGCCATCGGACAGGCCATCGTGATCGGTGTCGGCATCGCAGGGGTTCAGACCGCCGGCGTGCTCGAATCCGTCCGACAGCTCGTCGCCATCGGAGTCCGCAACCAGCGGATTGGGGCAGCCGCTGCCTGCGGCGATTGCGACTTCCTGACCATCCGTCAGGCCGTCGCTATCGGAGTCCATCACAAGCGGATTGGTTCCGAAGGCGATTTCAAGTCCATCGGTCAAGCCGTCGCCATCGCTGTCGGTGTTGCACGGCGAGGTGCCCAGCGCGTTCTCAGCGCCGTCGGACAAACCGTCGCCGTCAGAATCAGTGTTGAGCGGCGACGGACATCCCGAGCCTGCCGCCAGCGCGATTTCCGCGCCGTCGGAAAGCGTGTCGCCATCGGTATCGGGATTGTGTGGATCGGTGCCGAGGGCAAGTTCCTGTCCATCGCTCAGTCCATCGTCATCCACATCGGCGTCACACGGATCAAGGCCGCTGTCGCGGTCGGTGCCGTCGTCAACGCCATCGCCATCCGAATCGAAATTCAGAGGATCAGGGCATCCCGAACCGGCGGCGAGCGAAACCTCGAAACCATCAGGCAGGCTGTCGTTGTCGGTGTCTGCGTTGAACGGATCGGTGCCGATTGCGAGTTCCTGCGAGTCGGTCAAACCATCACCATCGGTGTCCGTCTCGGCGGTTGAATTGAGATCGAACAAATATGCGGACCCGGAACCAATGCCTGCGTCGGAGTCTGCGGGAGAACCTGCTATGAGAATCTGGTCGCTGCTCAAGGCCAGCGCGCCGCTGCTGAAATGTTGCAAGTCGGTCGCGTCGGAGGCGATCAACTTGCTGGTTTCGTTCCACGCGCCGGCAGCATATTTGAAGATGTACGCAGAGCCGGCCTCGTTGGCGTCAGCAAACGAACCGATGACCGCGGTGTCCCCGTTGAGAGCTACGCTGTTGCCGAAGTTGTTGAGCGAAGCCGCATCGGATGCCGTGAGTTTGGCCTCCTGCGACCACGATGCGCCGGAGCGGCGGAACACGTAGGCCGAGCCGGAGTTGGAGCCTACATCATCGTTCAGCGGACCGCC
>CAMPIL010000077.1 GCA_946886375.1 uncultured Phycisphaerales bacterium | reverse complement strand
TATGGCGGGGCCAAACTGGAAAATCTGGGCCTGCTCTCTCGGCGAGGCCACGGACGCAACATCGCGATCCCACAGATCAACGATCTGCTGCGCGATCTCGACATTCATGTCGCCGATCTGACGAGCCTCGCGGGTGGCCTGAGTGGTCATGCGGCGAAGGATTTCCTCATCGGACCGATTCGTCGACTGGCCGGTGGCCTGCTCCGCAAACCGCACCCAGGTCACCACCCAGCGGTCGACAAACGCATCGCGTTCCTGCTGTGTCTTGAGGTCAAAGTATTCCTTTGCGCCCTGCACGAAGATGTCCTTGCCCAGGATGCGGGCGTTGTTGACGAGTTTTTCATTCGCCGGCCCGGTCAGCCCCGCGAAGAACGCCGACGCAATCACCGAGTCACCCTGCCCCATGCCGTTGAATCGCCCGAAAATCCCCGCAAGGTATTCCGTCCGCTCCTGGATCGTCAGTTGATTAAAATCATCCGCGGCCAGGTAATCCAGCACGCCGTCCACAGGCGTGTCAAAGATGTTCGGAGGCGAGCGGTGAATGTGCGGGAAGAAAAACCAGACAGCCGCAACAATCACGCAAATCCCTGCAACGATTCCGCCGACTCGCATGCGGCGGCCGTCAATCTGCCTGAGGAAGGATGGAAGTTCCAATCGCATACGGGGGTGGCTCCATCGATTCATCATCGCTGCGGCGGCGCGATGTTTTCATCCTCCGGCCGGCCTACGCGTGCCTCGCCGCCCAGGAAAATGACGTTACGCGGATGTCGGCCGTACGCGTGGTAATCGCCGCTGTCGCACACCAGCGGAACCGACTGCAGGTAACCGTTGATGTATCTTTGCGTGATGACCCGCATCGCACGATCGATCAGCGCCTTCTGCGTCCACGGCGGATCGGGAATCGGTGGCGGCAGCACCAACATGAACGCGCCGGGCAGATACACGTAACTTGTGCCAAGGTCTTCAGAATCCTGCGTGTCATCGGCAGGACACATCCACGTCGAACTGTCGCGTGGCACGATTCTCTCCAGCCGCTCCGGCAGGCCCGGCACGTCTCCCACCTGTTCCGCCGGCAACGGCAACGGCGCAGCGTAGGGAAGAAGATCGTTGTTCTGCTGCCGCATGATTTCAACTGCCGCGTGAATCTCACGCAGGTTGGTCAGGCAAGTGGTCGAGTGCGAGTCGGCACGGATTGAGCGCAGCGCGGGCATGAGCAATCCAAGCAGCACGCCGACCACGCCGATGACCACCAGCGTCTCAACCAGCGAAAAGCCCCAGGAGGGTGTTCGCCGATCATCTGTTTGCAATTGCAGCCGCATGCATGCGCCCTCGAACGATGGCAAAAGTATATCGGTCCTTCCTGCCCGATCATCGGTTTTGTCGCTGATGTTCGGCCCGTCTCTGATTCCCGCCGAAGCAGGCGGTTTTCCTACATTGAGCGCTGGCCGGACCGGCCGATGTTCATTCGCCTCAACATCAGAAGCCGGAGCATCGCCCATGACACGTCCGCCGTTCATTCCATCGCGTCTGTTTGAACCGGGCGATCAGGTCAAGGTCGGGGGGAAGACCGGATTGGTCGTCGATTCTTTTCCCGGCGGGGTGCACTACGTTCGCATGGATGGCTCGCACAGGATTTCGGTGCACCTGGCCGACCAACTTGCCGCTGCCGAATTGCCGCGAGCGCGGCGTGAGCGGAACTGCCAGCCCGCCCTGACTCCTGCACCCGCACCCCGGGGTATGCAGATGAGGCGATAACGCCGCTGGAGATTCTTTGGTGGTCGTGCCGATGATGCGACGAGGAAGCCTGCACATCCCGGCGGCGGTTGACTTGAAAATCCCGCCTCCGGACTGCTGGGCGAGCCTACAATCCGCCTTTTCCAAGGAATGACCATGCCGTTTTCCGAGAATTCCCAATCGCCAGTTGTGGCCATCGTCGGCGCGACCGGCGCCGTCGGCCGCGAGATGCTTGCCGTGCTTGAGCAGCGCAAGTTCCCCTGCCGCGATGTGCGTCTGCTGGCCTCCAGCCGTTCCGCCGGCACGAGCATTCCCTTTGCGGGCGACTCACTGACCGTGGCGGAGCTCAACGAGGATTCGTTCGACGGCGTGGATATCGCGCTGTTTTCCGCAGGGGCTTCCATCAGCAGGCAATTCGGCCCGCTGGCGCGAGATCGAGGCGTGCTGGTGATCGACAACTCCAGCGCGTTCCGCATGCAAGATGACGTTCCGCTGATCGTGCCTGAGATCAACGATGATGTGCTGGAAGATCTGGAGGGTTCGCAAGGCGCTTTGATCGCCAACCCCAATTGCTCCACGATCATCGCACTGATGGCGGTGACGCCGCTCTACGACGCGGTGGGCGTTGACCGCATGGTCGTCAGCACGTACCAGGCGGCGTCCGGCGCGGGCGCGGCGGCGATGAACGAACTTGAACAGCAGGCCCGCGAATTCGTCGCGCAGAAATCGTATACGACCGACATCTTCGGCCGGCAGTACCTGTTCAACCTCTTCAGCCACAACTCCACGATCGGCGAGGACGGCTACAACGCCGAGGAGACCAAGTTGGTGAAGGAGACCCACAAGATCTGGGGCGATGACACGGTGGGCATCACCGCCACGTGCGTGCGCGTGCCGGTGCTGCGGGCTCACTGTGAATCGATCAATCTCACGCTGCGCAAGCCCTTGGGCGAGGATGAAGCCCGCGAGATTCTGCACAACGCCCCCGGCGTACGCGTGGTGGATGACCGCAAGACCAACAAGTTCCCCGAACCCATCGACGCCAGCGGCATCGACGAAGTGCTGGTGGGTCGCATCCGCGCCGATCACAGCCAGCGGCCGGGATTCGGTTTGAATCTGTTTGTCGCGGGCGATCAGTTGCGCAAGGGCGCGGCTCTCAACGCGGTGCAGATCGCCGAGGCCCTGATGGAACGCCGCGCAGTAAGTGTGTGACGCTCATCGCCGGTGACGCTCGGCGGTGCATGCCCCGCGGCTAAATCGGGAGAAATCGTGCGATCTGCTCAAGCGCATTGGTTGCCAGCGCACGATCCGTCTCTCGCACGAGCAGGTAATCCGTGTCGAACGTGGAAATCACGAACACCGGCACATTCGCGACCGCGAGTGCGCTGGTGAGTTTCGCCAGCACGCCGACCATCGCAAAATCCAGCGTGCCGATGATGCGCATCGCCGCGAACCCTCGCTCAATCTTGCACTGGATGTCCTCAGGCAGGATCGATTCATCAATCACGATCGACAACTCGCGATCCGTTCGCGTGATGCTGAACAGCCGCGCAGCGGCGGTTCCATCGCACGAACGTCGAGCAATCGCATTGGTCACCCACGCCGGCATGGGCTCGTGCGCATCAAACCGGCACACCGCGTAGTGGCCGTCCAGCCATGTCAGCCCCAGGGCGAACGCACCACTTTGCGATGCGTTCATCGCTCGATGACCTTGTAACCCATGGACTTCAACTGTTCCGCAACGCGCTGGCGGTGATCGCCTTGCACGATGATCACTTCGCCTTCGATCGTGCCGCCGGCTCCGCATGTGGATTTCAATTGCGTAAGGATGACCGGCAGGTTGGAAGCCGCTTTGTTCAAGCCGGATATTGTCGTGGCGATCTTGCCCTTTTTGTGTTTTTCAACTTGCACGACAGCGGTCTGCGCACTGGGCAGCATCACCCGGCCGGTGGCGTCGCGCGGGCAGGCACACTCGCTCAGCGGCTTCTCGCAGATTTCACAGGTCACCGGCCGCTCAAGAGATGTTCCTGCAAAAAGTCCCGACATGAGTTTCTGCTCCAGCAGCAATCGATCATTTCCAGTGTCCGCAGCCATGTTTTGGCTTGTCTTGATCCCGCTGACCGCCGATATACAATCCTCGTCCCGCCTCGCGGCGGGCCAATGTAGGGGATTGGTGTAACGGTAGCACGACTGGCTCTGAACCAGTTAGTCGGGGTTCGAATCCCTGATCCCCTGTTTCACGAGAAAAGAACCCGCTTGACGGGTTCTTTTTCTTTTTTGCGAGTCACTGCATTTCAAGCGGACGATTGTGTGCGCCTCGTTGCACCGGTTTCCCGCGCCACGAGAATACAGCCGCGTTTCACCGCGAGTCTGCTGAAACGCGGCGGCCGATCTGGATCGAGCGAACGCCGTCACAGTACACCGCAGGCGAACTGTCCGCGGGCTCAAACCGGCAAATGAGATCGGCACGCTCCAGCGGCAGGCGGTCTGTGCCCAGTTCCAGCATGCTCAATTCAAACTGGTAGCACGGCCCTGCGATCATGCGCGACATGGCGCGCGTCACTCGCTCGCCGCTCATTTTCCATACCAGCAGCGGCTTGGCGTCAGCCGATCCAAAGTCGCCCTGGCGATACAGCGTGAACACGAACGTGCCGATTTCCTGCAGCGCCGTGGGATGCGCCGATGAAAACAGCGCCACCGCAGCGCGGATAGTGTCCGGAAAACCGTTGTTGTTGGAGTCATCGGGCTTGGAGCCGACGGTGAACACCATCCGGTCGGCCCGAAGCGCGGGCGGCGGCTGAGGCGTGGCCCGCGGCGTCGGCGGCATGCGCCAGCCGTCGCTGGTCGATACACGCTCGGTCTGACAACCCCAAAGACAAAAAACCACCGCGATCACGAAAGCCGTTCCAATCGGAGTGGAGCGACTGGTCATTGCCGCGCATGCGGGAATCCAGCGCCTTGTGCGCGTCGACTGGGTTCCCGCTTTCGCGGGAACGATGCGGCCGCAAGATGTGCGTTGAATCCGCTCGAATGCACCGGCGCGATTCGCCAGAGGAGACGTTGCAGTCATGGCAACCGGATTCATCATCAATTCCCTTCGTCCTTGGGCTTCACGTCGATGCGCTCGCCCTTGGAGTTGTAGATCGCGCCCGTGCCGTCCAGCAGGCTGCGGCGGATGTTCTCCTTGACTTCCTGCGGAACTGTCAGGCGATCGATCTCGCGCTCGGTGATGTGCTCGACGCGGTCGAACTCTGTCGGGCTTTCGATCACGTGAGGCGTGAGCACGATCAGGAGTTCAGTCTTTGCGGTTTCTTCGGTGTTGCTGCGGAACAAGGGGCCCACCACGGGCAAATCGCCAAAGAACGGCACTTTGCGGTCGCGGCGCTCGAACCGATCAGAGATCAACCCGCCGATCACGATCGTCTGGCCGTCGTGCACGGTGACGGTGGTGTCTGCGGTGCGGCGGGTGATGATGGGCGAATGGAACGTGTCGGAAATCTGCGTGGTGCGGGCGCTGAGGTTGGAGATTTCCGGATTGATGACCATGCGCACGAAGCCGTCGGGGTTGATCGATGGCGTGACTTCAAGGATCACGCCGAGGTCTTCCTTTTCGAGCGTGGTGTAGGTGAGGCCGGCGTCTGAGATGGAGGTCGATGAGGGCACTTGGATGGTTTCGCCGACCTGGATGCGAGCCGGCGCGTTGTTGGCCGCCATGATGGACGGATTGCTGAGCACCTGCAGGCGCCCCTGGGCCTGCATGGCACGAATGAGCAGGTCAAAATCGCTGGAGGCAATGGCGAGGCTGGGCACGCCCAGTCCGGTGACAAACGCGTTGGCCAGGCCGAACCCGCCGGTCACCGTGGTTCCGCCGATCTCCGCCATGGCCCTGAGGTCCACGCCCCATTCGTCCCTGGAATCGAGGGTGACCTCGGCGAGCATGACCTGGATGAGCACCTGGGGCGGATCGACATCCAGTTTGCGGATCATTTCCTTCACGGTTTCCATGTAGCGTGGGCTGGCGCTCACCAGAACGGTGTTGGACTGCCTGTCGCCCTGGATGGTGATTTCACGCTCAAGCAGGCGTGCCGCGCTGCCGAGTTGATCGGCGCTGAGCGTGCCGACAAGTTTCTGCTGCTCGCGTTCGACAAACTGCCCGACGACGCGTGCGACTTCCTCAGCGACGGAGTTGCGCAACTGGTAGACGAACACCTCGCGCTCATTGGCCTCCAGTTTGTCCAGGTCCTCCACAACCTTGGCGACCAGGTCGAGGTACGTCGCTGTGCCGGAGACAATCAGGCTGTTGGTGCGGCTGTCAACGGTGATTGAAAGTTGCTGGCGTTCGTCCGGCACGGCGGTGAGTTCGGTGCCGGAGAACGACGAATTGAGCGATCGCCCGACAGGACTTGCGGCAACGGCTTGGGGATTCGACACATCCTGATCGCCGACGGACGAGCTCATCGAGTCCTCGCGGGGCTTCAGCACGTACATGCTGTTGCCCTGCTTGAGTTTGAACAACTCGGTCAGAATCTCCGCCATGGCGATGGCGTCGGCGTTGACCAGTTTGAAGATGCGGATGTTCTTTGAGCCGGTGGATGATTCATCCAGATCGCGGATCATGCGTTCGATCATCGTGATGGATTCGCGGGGAGCCGAGACGATGATCGTGTTGGTGCGCAGGTCGGGGGTGAGCGTGATGGATTCGCGGATGGCGGCGGAGACTTCCATTTCCACCGGCAGTTCCGCGTCCGGCGGTGCACCGGGCTGATCAAGCACGGCGGGCACGATGCCGGTTCGTTCGCGTGCGATTTCGCGCAGATATTTCAGCACGGTCGCCTGGCGGGTCCCCCGCCGTGCGCCGATGCCGCGACCGCTCAACACGTTCTCGATCAGGCTGACTGTTTCAATCGCGTTGGCGCTCTTGAGCGGCACATACTTGATCTCCACCACGCTGGCGGGCCTGACGCCTTCCAGTTGCGCGATGAGACCCTTGATCGCACGCACATCGCTGGCGGGCGCATTGATCAGCAGCGCGTTCAATCGTTCATCGGCGGTCACTTTCACGGTGTTGGGGCCACGCGTGCGATTGGCTTCCTGCACGTACAGGTCGCGCAGCATGTCGGCGATGTCCGCGGCGCGATTGGCCTGCGACAGCGTGACCACCTCAACCTCGCGGCCGGCGCCTGATGCGCCTTCAGCCTGCACCAGCACGTCGATCAAACCGCGAATGATCTCCAGGTTTTCATCGTTCGCCGCGACAATCAGGCTGTTGGTGGAAGGATCGGGCTCGACGCTCACCTTGTCCGATGGCGAGGCACTGGGTCCCAGCGAAGCCTGGCGGTCCGCCATCAACCGCTGCACGCGCGGGGCGACGAGTTCAGCGCGGGTCGCGACCGGCAGCGCAAGCACGTGCAAGCCAACCGCGGGATTCACCGGCGCGGCGGAGAGTTTCGCGGCCAGGTCCTTGATCGAAGCAAGGTCTTCCGGCCCCGCCGTCACGAGCAAACTGTTGGTCCGCGAATCCGTCAGCACTAGCGGCCGCTGCGACCGCCGCACATCCGCAGGCAGGTCGGCGTAGCGGCGTTCCATGACCTGATTCACCGCCGCGGCAATCCGGTCGATGCTTCCCTTTTCCAGCGCAATCACGTGCACAAGCGCCGCATCGCCCAGCGTGTCCACGTCGAGATCAGTCGCCAATCGCTTGATCACATCAAAGGTGTCGTTCCCCGCAGCAATGAGCAGGCTGTTGGTGCGCGGGTCGGCGATCACGGTGGCGCGCTCAAGGTCGGCGGTTTCCGGCTGCACTTTGCGCAATCGCTCCATGCGCGCATCCATCATCTGCTGAATCATCGTCGCCAGCCGCGCCGCTGAGGCGTTTTTGACTTCAATCGTCCGGATTTCGCGCAACTCCGGACCGAGCTTGGAATCCAGCGCCTTGAGCAGGCTTTCCAGCACCGCGAAACTGCGCTGGCTGGTCGCGACCACCAGCGCGTTGGTCCGCTCATCGGCCTGCACGTGCACGCGGTCCTCGGGCCGAATCGCCTTGGACTGCACTTGTTGATCGAACAACTGGCGAACCGTTTGTGAGATGCGGGCCGCGGAGGCGTTCTCGATCGGATAAATGCGCACCGCGTTGGCGGGCGAAGCCGCCTCGATGTCCAGCATCGAAACCAGTTCGCTCACCACCTCGATGTTCGCAGGCGTGCCCACCAGAATCAGCGCGTTCATTTGCGCATCAGGCTTGATGACCAGGCGCGACATGGGCGTGAACACGTCGGCTTCAATGACGTTGCGCGGATCGCCGTTGGGATGCAGCCGGGCCATCCGCAGGCGGCCGATCTGCCGCTGAATCGGGCTGGACTGCGGCAGATTGTTCACGCCGTCCACGAGAATCGATTGCAACGTGGACGCCATGATTGCCGCATCGGCAAATCGCAGCGGCAGGACCTTTGGTTCCACCCAGCCGGCGATCACGTCCGCGTCAATGCGCTGCGAGAGCACCTCCACCAGCGCGACGGCCTCTTCGCTTCCCGCGACAATCACCGTGTTGGTGCGCTCATCCACGCTCAAAGCCAGATCGTTCAGCAATGCCTTGCCCACTGCGCCTTCGGGAATGCCTGGCACCCGTGTCACAACCGTTTTCCCGAGTTGCTTGCCCTGCGCGAACATGTCCCGCACGATTCGCGCAAACTGCTCAGCCGCGATGTTCTGAAGCGGAAACAATTGCACCGTCACCGCGTCGTTGATCGGAAGTTGATCGAACATGGCGATCAGTTGTTCCAGCGCCGGAAGATTGTCCGCGGTGGCCGACACCACTAGCGCATTGAGACCGGGGTCGGCGACGACCCGCACGGGCTTGGTCAGGTCGAGCGTCAACTCCGCCGCCGCTCCGTTTGCCTGGTTGGGGCCGCGCACCGCCAGTCGGCGAACCTGCTCGCGCACGGCCTTGGCCAGCGGCGTGTCCGACTGCTGCTCGCCCGGCCGGAGCACCTGCATCAGAATCTGTGACAAAGCCGCGGCCTGCGCGTTCTTCAGCCGCACAATGCGCGTTTGCGCTTCAGCGAGCACGGGCTCGGCGTCAATCGCCTTGAGCAGCCCAACCACCGTCTCGCGATCGGCGGGATTCCCCACCACCACGATCGCATTGCGTCCCGGCAACAGTGAAATCTTGATCGGCTGGCTCACCAGGCGGGTGGCGGAATCGGCCGGCTGCGGCTTATCCAGCCCGATCGTTTCAATCACGTTCCGGGCGGTTTCAGGCGGAATGTTGTTCAGATCGATAATGAAAATGGCCTGTCCGGAATTCGGCGAGATCTCGTTCAACTGCGTGATGATCGTGCCGACCATTGCCTTGATTTCATCCTGCTCGCGTGCGGTGGCGGAGACGATGATGAGCCGGTTGGCTTCATCGATGCGCACCTTGATTTCATTGGGATCGGGCGCTTCCCACGGTCGGCGCTGGCGTCCCTGGTTGAACGTTTCGCGAATCACATCTGCCACGGTCTGCAGCGGTGCATGATCAACGCGATACAGGCGCACCATGCGCTGCTCGCCTTCGGGTGGCGGAGCATCGAGCATGGCGATCATCTGCTCCACCACGTCGAACTTGTCGCCCCGGCCGGTGACGATCAGCGCATTGATGCGAGCGTCAGCACGCACCGCCACCGAATCCTTTTTCTTCTGCTGCTGCTGTTGCGGCGGCCAGTAAAAAAAGAAATCGCCCTGGCTCCACATCAAATCGTTCACCAGGTTCTGTACCGTGCGTTCGATCTCCGTCGCCTTGGCGTGCTGGAGTTGGAACACACGGAAGGTCAGGCCCGCGGCGGCTTCAACCGTGTCAAACTGCGCAATGAGGGTTTCGACCTGCGCAAAATCCTCATCCGAAGCGGAGATGAGCAGCGTGTTGCTTGATTCGATGCCGGTGATGGCGATGCGGCGTTGCTGCGAGCCTCGCGTACCGGCGAGTTTCGCCCGGTCATCGAAAAACTGCTGAATCGCCTTGGCGGCTGCGCCCGCATCGGCCCGCTGCAGCGTGACCGTGCGAATGGGAAATGAAGATGCAGACGGCTTGGACATCACCGCCAATAGATCAGCGACCGCCCCAAAATCGACATCGTTGGCGGCGATGATCAATGCGTTGCCCGGTCCATCCGCGATGATCGCCACCCGCTTACGCAAATCGCCCGGCTGTCCGCCTCGCGGCGACATCTTGTCCAACGTCTGCGTCAGCAGCGTGGACAACTGCGTGGCATCCAGCGACGGCGGAAGCGTGATATAGCGCACCGTGCCCGGGGCAGTTGGAATCTGATCTTGAATCTGCTTCACCAGCGAGCTGACACGCTCCACCGCTCGAGATGACCCCACCACCACCAGGCTGTTGCTGGCCTGATCGACCGCGATCGTCACCTCCGGCTCGGTCTGTGTTTGCTGCATGGCCAACGCCAGCGATGCAAGCACAGTCCAGTGCGATCCGCCGATGCATGACGAGGCGCCGCTTGCTGGCTGCGCCGGAACCGGTTCAGGCGAAATCGGCGGCGATTGTTTCTCGCTTCGCTGCTGGATCAGTTCCTCAAGCGAAATGACTTGCACTTTGCCCGGATCGCTTTGATCGAGCATTCGCTGCAGCGTGCGGGCGACATCTTCTGCGCTGGACTTGGCCGGATCGACCGCGAACATGCGAACCTGGCGTGATGTGGCGATCGTGGCTTTGTCGATCTTCCCGACAACTTCCGTGATGGTTTGCAGTTGCACTTCGCTGGCCCGCACGAGCAGACTGTTGCTCACTGCGTCCACGCGAATGGTCGGCCGCGGCTGCGACTGGCCCGGCCCGCTGAACATCGCCTCAAGGTTCGCGGCCAGTTGTGCTGCATCAGCATTCGCGATGCTGAGCACATGCACAGTTCCGGCGGCTGTTCCCGACGCCGCATCCAGACTCTCGATCAGAGGCGAAAGCAAGGCCAACTGCGACGACGTCGCGGTCACCAATAACGCATTGAGCGGATCAACCGCCGTGAACGCAGGCACGATGTACTGCGAACCATCGGTCGGCTGAAGCAGTTGCGGGGCGATGGCGTTGAGCGGACCGACCAGTTCACTCGGCCGCACGCCTTTGAGCGTCAATCGCCGCGACTCTCGCTCCACCACCACAGTGCTCTCGATCTGCCTCAGCGTGTTGATGAAGTCATCAAGCGATTTCGCAGGGCCGATCACGGTGACAACGCGTGCATCGGCGTTCAGTTCAAGCGTGATGTCCGGGTATGTTTGGGGCGGCTGCGACGTGAGATCGCCGACCGTCAGATCGGGATTTGCTGTGGTAAACACCCGCAGGGCTTCATCGAAAATCGCCTGCGGTTCGCCGTTCATGATTCGCACCACACGAACCTGGCGGTCCGGCGTGCCTTTGCGGTCCAGCGCGGGAACCAGTGCCTTCACCGCTGCGACATCATTGGAAAGTCCAGACACCACCAGCGACTTGCGATCCGGACCGGCGACGATTTTCACCGCTGCCTGCTGACGCTTGCTCAGGAGCGCGTTGAGCGCGGCGATGACTTCTCCCGCCTCGGCTTGGTTCAAGGGAATCACCGAAACGGTTGCATCTTGTGCTGCTTCGCCGGCCGAGCCGTTCTCCAGTTCACCAATGAGCAGGCTGCCTTCGGTGATGGCCTGGTCATCGCCGAGGATCATGATCTTGGATACATCATCGAGTGCGAGCACCGTCGGCCGATCGGTTTCGGGCAGCTGCTGATACAGTTGATTGAGTTTCGCAGCAGCATCGGCGGGCGTGACTCGCGACAGTGCGACCGTTGTCATCGATCGCCCCTGTCCTGTGCCGGGAATGTCCAGCAACTCGATCGTTTCACGCAACTTGTCGACCTTGTTCTGCACGCCCTTGGCGATGATCGAATTGGTCCGGTCATCGGCGCCGATCGAAAGCCCCGGCATCTGTTCCTCTTCGATCTTGACCTGCTGGCCCTGCTGGTTGATCACAAACTTCTCGATCTTCTGGCTGAGCAGGGCCTTGA
>CAMPIL010000076.1 GCA_946886375.1 uncultured Phycisphaerales bacterium | reverse complement strand
GTGATGACGCAATCATTGATGGCTATGTCCTGATGAGCGCAGCGGTCGTCTTTCTCGCACACTTCCACGGCGAGAATCAAATGCTCATGAATCGGCGGGTTGGGGCCAAAGATGCACTTGGCGTGCTGCTGCAGGCTCTGCCAATCGAACTCTGCGAGAAATCCCAGCCGGCCGAAGTTCACGCCGACCAGCGGCAATTGGCGATCCACCACCCGCCGCGCCTGGCTCAAAAGCGTGCCGTCGCCACCCAGCACGAGGGCAAGGTCGGCTTGCAGTTGCTTGGGCAGCGGCTCGCCGTTGGGTTCAAGTTCCTCGACGATCTGGGCGTACTGTGCGACCACCTTGCGCACGTCATCAAGCAACCGCGCCACCTCCGGGCGGGAGCGATGAGCAAGCAGCAGCACGTGCGGGCGATGATCGGCAGGCATTGCCCCCATTGTACGGGCGAAGCCGATGCACGTTTCAATTCCAAGGAGAGCCTCTTACGCCACCAAGCCCTTGGTCAAGCGCATAAAGGCGGTTTCAAGGTTGACCTGTTCCGGCGTCATCGCGGTGAGACGGAAGCCTTGCGCGATCAAGCGGTTGGGCAGCTCCGAAGTCATCAAGCCGCTCTGCGGGTCGATCGTCACATCAATGCGCGGCGTGCCGTTGTGCTGGGCGATCTCAACCTTGGTGATGCCCTTGACCTTCGTCAGCAGTTGCGCGGCAAGTTCGTGGCGATCCTCCACGATGATGTGCACGACCTGCCCCATGCTGGCGCGGGCCATGATCTCGGTCGTCGAGCCGGAGAACAGCAACTCGCCCTGCTCGATGATGCCCACCATGTTGCACAGTTCCGCCAGTTCGTGAAGGATGTGCGAACTGATGATGATGGTCTTGCCCATCCGGCGGAGTTCCTTGAGCAGTTCGCGGATTTCAATGCGGGCGCGAGGATCAAGGCCGGAGGCGGGTTCATCCAGCAGCAGCACTTTCGGATCGTGCAGCAGCACGCGCGCGATGGACAATCGCTGCTTCATGCCGCGCGAAAGGCCGTTGACCTCGGCGTTGACTTTGTAGTTCAAATCAGTCAGGTCGAGCACGTCGCGCACGACCTGTTCTCTCTGCTTGCCGTGAATGTCGTAGCACGCCGCGAAGAACTCCAGGTATTCGCTCACGACCATGTCGTCGTACGCGCCCATGAAGTCGGGCACGTATCCGATGAGCGGCCGAATCTGCGGGTTCTGGTAGCCGACAACCTTGCCGTCGATTCGCGCCTCGCCCCAGGTGGGTTTCAGCAGCGTGGCGAGAATCTTGATCGTGGTGGTTTTGCCTGCCCCGTTGGGGCCGATGAACCCGAAGCACGCGCCCTGGTCAATGTTCAGGTTCAGGTTGTTCAATGCCACCAAGTCGCCATATTTCTTGGTCAGGTTGATGGTTTCGATCATCGGCATGGCAGTCATGATACGGCGGGTGGATGCGCCGGTGAAATCACCGCGCTGGCCGCCGCGCTCGTCCTCGGTCCGGTTGCATCAGGGGTTGGGCTGTTCAAAGACTTCGCGGAACGCGATCTTCTCATTGATGGGAAGCGGATAAATCCAGCGCACCATCGTCAAGCCGTTGGCGACGGGCAGATTGCCCTCACCATCGATGCGCAGCGGGACGGGACACGGGGCGCCCTCAAGGAAACCCATGATGATCAGGCACGGCCGGTTGAACCACGCCGAGAGATCAAGCTCGCGGCCAAGTTCACGATGGAACGCGACGATCGATTCGAGGTTCGGCGCATCCTTTGTGGAGAGATAGTCCGGCGGGTTGAGTTGATTGAAGATGCTCAGCATCTCCATGTAGTTGCGGCGGTCGCCGTCGGCGACGGTGAGATTTCCCGCCGCGCTGGCCAGGTCCCGCTTGGCGTATACGTCGCCGTAGCGCCGCTTGACCATGATGTTGAGATTTGTGCCGCCATCGACAAGTTGAGCGAGGTCATAGCCCTGCCCGGTGCCCCACTCAAGCGAGGCGGGCAGTCGCCACGCTTCGGTGCTGTTGAGGGCCGCGCCGGTGATGCCGCCGACGGCGTATTCGGTCTCGCCGGGGCTTGCCGGGGCGTATCGTCGCCGCGTCAGGCGGTTGTTTTTCACCCACAGCACGGTGACGTTGGTCAAGCGGCCGGGCAATTCGTTGATGATCCGGCCGCGGAGCGCGTACTCGGTTCCGCCCGCATCGGTTTCAACTGTGATGGGCTGCTTGGGATCAACCAACAACGTGCCGCCCCAGTTTGGGTCGAGCCCGCCCATCCAGTTGGCGTACAGTTGCGTAGCCGTGGAACGTGCCGGCAAAGAGTAACTCGCGGGACTGCGGGCTGAATCAACTCGATAGCGGTCCACGTTCGGAAACTTCTGCGATCCCACGCCCGGCGGCGTCCAGGATGAAATGAAGTCGCGCCGATCAGGCGATGAGGCGATTTCGATCGGAACGTTTCCGTACTGCGGCAAGTACGCCGAGAGATAACTCACCGCCCGCTGATACTGGGGTTCACTGGTGCGCGGATCATCAGGCGTTCGCGCCACGTGATCGAGGAACGTGACGTGACTGATCTGCACATGCTTGGGAAAGAGGCTGACTCCACCCCAGGCGATCGCCGTGAACACCGCAGCGCATGCCGCGAACGCCACCCATGCGTGCCTGACCTGTTTGTAATGCTTCAACAGCGCAAATCCGCCCGGGCCTGCGAGCAGCCAATACGCCGCAAACAACATCAGCGCCAGCAGCAGGCCCTTGCCCGCGGGGCCTTCCATATTAATGACGCCCGTCACCAGCGCGCCGGCTCCCAGCGAGTTTTCACTGTTGAGGTCGGCTTTTGCAAGGCGCCCGCCATCGGCGATGCGCTTCAGTTCAGCCGGAGAGGGAGTGTCCATGCGCCGGCCGAGAACCCGGTTCCAGAACGCGTCAGCCTGCGGCAGGTCAAGCCCGCTCAGCCTGCCGTCAGATAGATCAATTCCAATCACCGTCACGCGCCCATGACCAAATAACCGCTGGATCGCGATGACTCTGCCGTCCGTGAGAGAGATCAGCGGCTGGAAGTGATTGTCGATCACATCGAAATCGCTGCGCAAGTCCTTGAACACGCGGATGCTGAACTCCGGCGGCTTGCGCGACCCGATCTGCGGATGGCCGGCGTTGTATTTGCTTAACGCAGGCAGCAAGGTCGAAAGCGCGACGGCATCGTCCTTGCGCGGAACCTTGCCTGCGGTGCGGCAGGGGAGCAGTTCCTCAAGTTCGGTCTGGCCCGCCACACCCAATCCCCACTGGTTGCCGGTGGATGGCAGGCTGATGATCAGGTGTCCGCCGTGGCGCACGTATTCGCGCAGCGCCTCGGCCTGGTCCAGACCAAGTTCCTGTGGCGGAACGTTGTCGCCAGACCATGCCACCGCTTCGTACTGAAGCAGGCCGTCCCAGCGATCAGGCAATTGCGACGGCCGCAGCCCCGTCACGATGCGCGTGTCTTCATGCCCGCTGACAGGCCGAATCATGCGCGACATTCCCGCGCCGGGGTTGCTGTAATCTCTCAAGCCCATGTGCGACTGGCCGATCGTTGCGATCATGCTGGTGCCGATTTCGACGGCCTGTGCGCCGGCCGGCCCGATGCGCGTGCCGCCGATCTCGCCTCGTCTCGTGCCATCGCGTTCTTCGAACACCCGCACCGCCCAGACGTTTGAGGGCGAAGCGTCCGGCGGAAGATAAGCGTACAGCCACGTCAGCGACGGTTGAGTGGGTGTGACCGTGAGCGAGCGGCCACACTCCTCGATGTCGCCGTCGGCGTTGGGCACTTCCCACTGCACCCACACGGCGGTGGGCTTGTCGAGATTGCTCGTGAGTTTCAGGCGTACCGCAGTGCGTTCGCCCTGGCGAAAAGCATTGCCCGCGCCGAATTGATCGACTTCGATGCCCACGCCGCTCTGCGCCAACGCCGCGGACGACGCCAGCACAAACCCGGCAAACACGATCATCAGCCGCCCGAGAGGTGTCACGCCGAAAGTGTAGCAGGCTGCTGGAATCAATGGGCGAGGCGGGCAGGAGCGGGGCCGTCCATCCCGTTGCGGGAATCCCCGGTCAAGTCGCGGGCATTCCCGGCCGATGCAAGAGTCATGTCGCTGCACATGGCCAGCCAATTCGGCATGGAGGGTTTGTGGCTGCCGGTCGCGCTGCTCGCGGCATGGCTGGTGCTGATGTGCATGAAGTCGATCGGCACGGAAATCGAGCACGCGATCCGCTGCCACAACCTTCGCGCCGAAGCCCGCGCCTTGCGCGCCAAACAATCCCAGCGGCTCAAGGCACTCGCGCTGAAAGGCAAGCGCTAAGCAGCACATTCGTTCACCGCTCGGCAAACGCGGCGAGCATCGTGGCGTGGCTCTTGATGCCCATTTCGTAGCACTTCAACTCGAACTTTTCATTGGGCGAGTGGACGCGGTCATCCTCCAACCCAAAGCCCACGAGCAGTGAATCGAATCCGAGAATCCGCTGCACCGAACCGACCAGCGGAATGGACCCGCCGCAGCCCAGCAGCACCGGTTGCGTGTTGAAGGTCTGCTGCAGCGCGCGCATCGCCGCTTCAAGCCAGGGCGATTCCGTCGGCACGCGAATCGCAGGGCTCATGCCGTGGGAGTGAATCTCCCACTTGCAATCCGGCGGCGTACGATCGTTGAGGAACTTGACCAGCCCGTCGTAGACCTTCTTCGGGTCTTGCGAGGGCACAAGGCGGCAACTGATCTTGGCGGTGGCGTGCGAGGCGATGACGGTCTTGGCGCCTTTGCCCGTGTACCCGCCGAAGATTCCGTTCACATCGCACGTCGGACGGCTCCACATGCGCTCGAGTGTTGATCGTCCCTTTTCGCCGTATGGCGTTTTCACTCCCGCGCCGCCGAGAAATTGCTTTTCATTGAAACCCAGCCCCTCCCACATCTTCCTTTCCTTGTCGGAAAGGTCTTCGACATCGTCGTAGAAGCCGGGGATCTGCACGCGGCGGTTGGCATCGTGCAACTGGCCGATGACATCGCACAGCGCGTTGATGGGATTGACCAGCGTCCCGCCATACATGCCCGAATGCAGATCGTGCGAAGGGCCGTGCAGCGTGGCTTCGATGTAGACCAACCCGCGCAGCATGTAGGTGACCGCGGGCGTGTTGATGTTCCACATGCCGGTGTCGCTGACGACGCACACATCGGCCGCGAGTTCCTTCTGGTTGGCCTTGAGGAACGGATCAAGACTCGGGCTGCCGGATTCCTCTTCTCCTTCAAGGAGCACGGTGACGTTCACAGGCAGCGTGCCGTGCACCTTCATCCACGCGCGGAAGGCCTCGATGAAGGTCATGACCTGGCCCTTGTCATCGACCGCGCCGCGCGCGACCACGCGCTTGCCGTGCGGGCCGTTCACGATCGCCGGCTCGAACGGCTTGCTGTCCCAGAGTTCCAGCGGGTCCGGCGGCTGCACGTCGTAGTGGCCGTAGTACAGAATGTGCGGCGCATCCGTAGCGTTCTTCGGCGTGAAGTGCGCGACCACCATCGGATGCCCCGGCGTGTCGCGCACCGATGAGTCGAAGCCGATCTTCTTCAGTTCATCAGAACACCACTGCGCCGCTTGGCGCGTCTGGGGGTTGTAGGCAGGATCGGTGCTGATGCTGGGAATGCGAAGCAGATCGCACAGGCGCTTCACGGAAGCGTCAAACTCGGAATCAAC
The DNA here is from genome assembly GCA_946886375.1 of uncultured Phycisphaerales bacterium. The sequence continues at coordinate 6,281 of CAMPIL010000076.1, read as the reverse complement.
GTGCTTGAGGACCGGAGCGATGGGGAGTTGCGTGGTCGGCATGCAGAAAGCATAAAACAGAAAGCCGAAAGCAGAAAGGCGCAGGTTGGAGCAACATTGGCGCACCCCGCCGCTTCTGGATCAAATTTTGTGGTTTTGCCTTGCCCGTCTACACCGCTCCGATGGCGGCAACGAACAGGCAGGCGATTGCCCCAAGCAGCGCGGCCCAGAAAAACAGAACCGCCATCCATCGCTTGGTCAGCGTGCCGAACTGCTGAGGCCGCCAGACCGGCGTCTCAATCATCATGGGGTGGCCAAGAAGGCCTTCCATCTCGGCGTAACTGCGAGCCGGCCGTTGCGTGAGGTCGCAGCCGCACCGCGCACATCGGCGGGCTTGTCCGCCGCGCAGCAACGCACCGTCGTATCCGCACCCGACACAGCGGCGGCTGAGCAGTCGAGCGTCCAGGCTCTTGAGGTTTCCCAGCATTCCATCCATCAGATTACCACCAACCGGCCGACAGACAAACAAAATTTCTGTCTTGGCGCACGCTCGCGACAAATCGCGCGCGCCAGTCCCGCTGGTGGTGTGAAATCAGGGCTCAAGACTGACGGCGGCCGCAGCCGATCCTCGCATCCGCCGCGCCGATTCATGATCGCCCAGTTTGACGGCGGCTGGTTATCGCAGACCAAGGCACTGCTCGTAACCATCGCCTTCAACAGCGCAAATCACCGTGCCGTTTTCAATGGTGAATGCCAGCGGCGGGGTGATGATCCAGTTGCATCCAAGCGGCAGTTCCAGCATCTCGCAGGGCGTGGCCGGCATGTTCCAGGGGGAGGGCGGCATCAGTTCGGTTTTGCTGTGTGGAATCTGCACCGCAGCGACCGGTGCATCCAACGGGATCAGAAGGTGATCGAGGAACATCGCCTCGCAGTGCTCGCAATCCCGCCGATAGAACACAACGTAGTGCCTGCCCTGGTCCAGGTCCTTGGGCCAGCGTCGCATCATTTGGAAGAGTTCGATGTCGCGCCACTTCTTGCCTTCAAATTCCTGCTGAGCGTTGGTTTTGATGTACCAGGAACTGGGAACGGCCATGGGGCGCGGATTAACTTGCGGATCAGCCGGAGGCACGGGTGCTTGTTCCACGGTGGCAGCCTGCCCATCGTTGTGCACGATGGCAATTTCCGGCTCGTCTTGAGGCGTGGCGGGGGGTTCGGGCACGGCGAGGCTTCCGCCGACGGTCACCACCAGCAGCGGCACCATGGCCAGCGATGGCCACAATACCGACGACGATTCAGCGGCGATCGCGGGCCGGCGCGCGCGCTCCAGCATCCAGGTGATCACGACGCCGGCGAGGAGCGCGCCATCGATGACCAGCATGTGCCAGGGTTTAACGGGAAGTGATCCAAAACAGCCGCATTTCTGCGCGTTCATGATCATCTCACCGATGAGGATCAAGCAAAAGCAACTGAGCATGAATGCGGCCATCGCGCGTGAGAGGCGGGGAATGAACACCATGACCAGCACGGCGAACAGTTCCAGGCCGATCAGCACGCGAAACAGAACCAGCAGGTCAATGGACACCTGCTTGCGCGCGAACTCGCGAATGATCACCGGCAAGTTGCTCGGGTTGCGCTCGTACAACTTGAACGCCGCGCCCGTCAGCACCCACAGCGGGACGATGACCCGACAGAGCGCAAAGCCAATTCGTCCGGCCAGGGTGGCATCACTTGGCGGCATCAATGAATCTCCGAACACAAGGTATGTACATCAGAACTGCAACTCATCAAAGTGGGAAGGGTGAACCTTCGAACAACGCATGAGCCGCTGCGATATTTCGTCGGCGATCTGACTCAAGTCGGTTAGCGTTCTGAAGCCATGTTGGGGTCGATTCCCAAGGGTTATTCCAATGTGCCACAGTGAGAATCCCCTGCGAGAAATCCGCATGCGGACGTGCTGTGACTTCCATATCGCGTTGCACCACCAAACCGTCGGCTCGTCAATGGGAGAATCCGTGCGTACGAACAGTCACAAGATACCGCTCATGCAGGCGTGCCTGCACGCTTCAGGACGGTCCGTTACAATAAAACTGCCCTCGCCGAAGTTCTGGTCGCGCGGGGCGGCGACGCTTGAACCGTTCAATGGAAACGCAAACCAAAACCTTGACCTCCTCGCCCGCCAAAGCATTGCAGGTGCTGCCGTTTCGCGAATTCACCGGCACGTGGGCCGCAGCGCACGAAATAGCGCTGGCCCAGCACGAGCCGGTCTTCGTCCCCGTTACTCCATACACCGACGATCGCGGCTGGTCGCTGATGAATCTTCTCAGCGGCGTGATGAGCCCGCAGGGACAGATCAACTTTTCAACGCAGTACCCCGGCGTCGTGAAGGCGTGGCATCGGCACGATCATCAAACCGATTTCTGGCTTTGTCTCACCGGTCACCTCAAGATCGGCGTGTATCGCGAAGCCGACAACACCGCATGGCTGCTGGTGACCGGCGAGAAACGTCCGGGCGTCGCGGTCATTCCGCCGCCGCTATGGCACGGGGCTGCATGCGTTGGTCCGCAGCCGGCGGGGCTGCTGTATTACGTCACCAAGGCGTACAACCCGGCCAAGCCCGACGAACATCGTCGAGCGTGGGACAGCGTTGCCGGCTTCCCGTGGGCGCCGCGCAACGGTTGATGATCCCGGCGACCTTCGCCGCAACCAGAAAATTTGGAACCTGAGGGAGACGCGCGATGCCGCAGCCGATTTTTGCCATTCTGCTCGCCGGTCGAATCCGTCCCTCGTCTTTAGCCGAGTCGCTGGACGTTCCGGTGTTGAGTCTTCCCGTTGGGCACAGCGGCACGCTGCTTGACGCGTGGGTGAACGTGGTTTCCGCGTTGCCGGGAGTTGAGCGGATTCAAGCTGTCGTCAACACGCCAAGCGAAGTCGAATCGATGTTCGCCATTGGCGCCGCTGCATGCCTGCGACCTTCACAGCGATCTGCGGTGCGAGTGATCGCCGAGCCCGCGGCCTGGCGGGGCGCGGCAGGCATCGTCCGCGACGTTGCCCAGGACGTTGATGAGTGTGCGCTGATCCTGGTGTGCGAAATCAAACGCCTTCCGCCGCGCTCGCTCATGCCATTGCTCGAATCGGTGCAGGACCGTGGTGATGATGTCGCAGGAGCAGTCGGAGTGTGTGGCGAGGATGAACCCGCCGGCGCATACCTGTTCACTCAAGAGGCGATCAATTCCGCCGCGGCGATCGGCTACGTGGATTTGAAAGAGCAGTTGATTCCGTCATTGCGCCGCGCGGGCAGACAGGTTCTCGCCGCGTCGCTGGGCAGCGAAGTGTGGCGGCTGAATGACCTTGGCAGTTACCTCTCCTGCGTGGGGCAGAGTCTTTGTCAGCAGTCCGGCGGCGCATCGATGTTTCGGATTTCGCCGCGCGCTTCGATTGCGCCGACAGTTTCGATCGAAGGATTCTGCATTGTCGAGGACGATGCGGTGATAGAGGACGGCGCGGTGCTTCACAACAGCGTTCTGTTGTGGCACGCCCACGTGGGCAAGCGCGCGGTGGTCAGCCGCAGCGTCGTCGGACCGGGCGCGATCGTGCCGTCGCACGGCAGAATCCTGCAGAGAAGCCTGGCATCGGCGGCGAATGACGTTGCGCAACCCAGGCTTCGCCCATCCGCCATGCATTCGTCAGGTTCATTGGTCTGATTCGATCAATCAGGTGGTTTCACGCCCGCATCATCGAGATTCATGTTCACCCATCCACGAAGAGCCTGGCGTTTCATCGACTACGTGCAACTGACGTCGCTGCTGCTCGTCACGGCATGGCTGCATCGCGAACCGATTTTGGACATCATCAACATCGGCCGGCACGATCCGGAACAGTCGCACGTGTTTCTCGCGCCCCTCGTGGCGGCGTACCTGCTGTGGCTGCGTCGCAGCCGTCTGCGGTACATTCCCGTGCACCCGAGTCTCATCGGTCCACTTGTTGCGGGATTGGGATGGCTCGTGAGTTGGTGGGGGTTTGAGCAGGGTGTGCAATACGCATGGCACGGCGGGGCGGCAATTTCCATTGCCGGCGTCATCTTCACGATGACCGGCATGACGCCGCTGTTTCTTCTGGGGCCGGTGTTTGCGGTAATGGCGTTCGCACTTCCCGTGCCCGGCGAAATCCGCCACGCGATCGCCTATCCGCTGCAGACGCTCGCCACCAGCGTGACTCATTTCATCCTCGAATTGATCGGCATCACCAACGTCAAGAGCGGAAACATCCTGATCATCAACGGCGAGCGCGTCGCGGTTGGCGAGGCATGCAACGGCATGCGCATGGTCTTCGCGCTCGCGCTGGTGGTGTATGCCTTTGCATTCGGCACCGCGCTGCGGCCCGGAACGCGCCTGACGCTGCTGCTGCTGAGCCCGTTCATCGCGATGGCGTGCAACGTGTTGCGGCTGGTGCCCACAAGCCTGATCTTCGGCTACGGCGGCAACGAGACGGCCCAGCAATTCCACGACTTGGCCGGTTGGATCATGCTGCCGGTGGCCATGATCATGCTCGCGTTCATTCTCCGGGCCATTCGCTGGCTGGAATTCCCCGTGACGCGCTTGAGGCTTGCCAGTCAATGAAAAAGACCGCTTCCAGATTCTCGCTCGCTGGCTATGCCGCGCCGTGGCTGACGCTCGCGGTGCTCGTGGGCTTGTCGATGCTGATGCCCAACCGCAGCCGGTCCGATCCAGAGGCACAGAAGCACAACGCGGCGATTGCGCGCGCGATGGAATCGGTGCCATACTTCATCCAAGCTGGATGGGTGGGCGAGGACGCGCGCGAGATGATTCCGCGCGAGGCCCAGGAATTGCTGCATCCCAATTGTGTGCTCAGCCGCACCTACTCGCGGTCCGACGGCGCGATGGTGCACGTGCTGATCGTGCACTGCTGCGATGCGCGCGACATGATCGGCCACTATCCGCCGATCTGTTACCCCAGTTCCGGCTGGGTTCCCCGGGACGACTCCCAGCGAGATGAAAGCCTGCACGTGCGGAGCGAGCGGCTGTTGGTTCGCGAATACTTGTTCAGCCGCCCGCGAAGTTACGCTGGCGAAGACGTCATCCGAATCTTCAATGCATTCATCCTGCCCGACGGCAGGGTGACGCCGCAGATCGATGACATCTATCGCCAATCCGAGCGTCTGGCGCTTTCGGTGCAGGGAGTGGCGCAGATTCAGTTGATCACGATGGCCGGCATGCCGGCCGATGAAGCCGCCGCATGCGCCGAAGAGTTGCTTGCAGGCATGGGCGACCTGCTGAACGCCTTGCAAGTTGCTGGAGGAGCCTCCTGATGAAATCGCGGAGAATGTCATCTGAATTGGCGCTCTATGAGTCGATGCCCACGCGCGCATCGCGACAGGCCGATGTTCGGTCGCTGGGGTTGCCGGCGTCCATCCTGGGTGAAGGCGAGTCGGCTGAGCAGGGCACTTCACTGTGGACGGTGCTGGATGACCGCATGCGCGGCCGGTGGCGCTGGGCGTGCATTCTCGGGCTGGGGCTCGCGACGGCGCTGGGCGCGATCGGCTACTTCACCGCCACCCCTATGTACCGCAGCGTGGGTGCGGTGCGCATCACTCCGCAGGTTCCTGCCGTGCTTCGTCAGACCGAATTGCACGAGCAGCGGTACTACGAGCAGTTCCGCACGACGCAGATTCGGCTGATCAAGAACGACCGCGTGCTGGAGCGGGCCTTGACCGATGAGGAACTGTCCAAGATGCCGTGGACGCGCACGCCGGGCGTGGTGCGCCAGATGAAGGAAAACCTGACCGTCGAATCAGACCGCGACAGTTTGCTCATCTTCGTCTGGTACGAGTCGCCCGATCCCACCGTGGCGCAGGCCGTGACCAACGCGGTGCTCAAGGCCTACTTTGAAATCTACGGCCAGTACAACGGGCAGGATGTTCCCGGCACGCTTGCGGAACTCAAGGACAACGAGGCCCGCTACCTGCGCGACCTCAACATGCTGCAGACCGATCGCAGAACCATCGAGGCCAAGTACCAGACCAGCGACCTGGTCGGACTGCAGAAATCCAACATGGACATGCTGGCCACGCTCGAATCGCAGATTCGTGCTGGCAAGCGCGAACTCCAGCGCATCGCGCGCAACAACGAGGGCGGATCAGAGCAATCGGCCCTCGCGCCGGACCTGAACACGCTCATGCAGTTCAACCCCATGCTCGCACGCCGCCAGCAGGAGTGGAGCGAAGCGCAGGTCGCGTTTGATCACGTCAAGGGAAGGCACTTGCCCGGCGGCAGCCTGTACACACC
>CAMPIL010000075.1 GCA_946886375.1 uncultured Phycisphaerales bacterium | reverse complement strand
GGCTGCGGATGTTCCGGCCGTCTCGGCTGCATTGGCCGAGCGATTCTTCGGGCACCCCACCGACGCGTTGCGGCTCATCGGGATCACCGGCACCAACGGCAAGACAACCACCGCCTATTTCATCCGCCACCTGCTCAACCGTGCGGGGGTGCGTTGCGGCCTGATCGGCACCGTGCAGATTGATGACGGCCAACAGGTCAACGCCGCGAATCTCACCACGCCGCCTGCGATTGAACTCAGCGGATTGCTACGAAGCATGGCGAACAACGGCTGTGGGGCGTGCGTGATGGAGGCGTCAAGTCACGCCCTGCACCAGAAACGCACCGCAGGGCTCAGTTTTCACGCAGGCGTGTTCACGAATCTCACGGGCGATCATCTGGATTATCACGGCACGATGGAGGCGTATCTTCAGGCCAAGGCGATCCTCTTCAAGTCACTGCCGGCTGATGGCTTCGCGATCCTCAACCAGGACGATCCTGCATCATCGACGCTCGCGAAATGCACATCCGCCAAGGTCATTACTTGCAGCCTGCACGACAGCGGTGCGATGTGCCTGGGGCGGGTTGGCGAGCAGTCGCTCGGCGGCATCGAGGTGGTCTTCAGCGGACCGTGGGGGAAAATTGAATGCCAACTGCCGCTGATCGGTCGCCACAACGTGGTGAATGCCCTTCAGGCGATGGCGGTGGGAATTGCGATGGGGCTTGATCGCGAGTCCCTGCGGGATGGAATCATCACGTGCAAGGCTCCGCCGGGACGTTTGGAGCCGGTGACGACGCAGGCCGATGATTTTGCAGTGCTCGTGGACTACGCACACACTGATGACGCATTGGAGAACGTGTTGCGGGCTCTGCGTCCGATTGTGATCTCCGGCGGTGGGAAACTGCGAGTCGTGTTCGGCTGCGGCGGCGATCGCGATCGCACCAAGCGGCCACGCATGGCTCGCGTGGCTTGCAAATACGCCGACGACGTGGTCATTACATCGGACAATCCGAGAACCGAAGACCCGCAGGCCATCATCAACGAGATTCGCACTGGCGTCCCTGCGGAGCGGCTGGGCCAGACGCTGTGCTTTGTCGATCGCACGCAAGCCATTGCTGCAGCGGTCGAGCGGATTGAGGATGGCGACATCTTGCTGATCGCCGGAAAGGGGCACGAGGATTACCAGATCATTGGCACGGTGAAGCGTCCGTTCGATGACCGGCTTGTTGCCGCGACTGCGTTGGCGAAACGCAGAGCGAAGGTGATCGCCTGATGGATTTCTTCGACGTGGAAAACGTTCGGTCGGTGCTCAAGGCCCGCTGGTTGCGGAGGCCGGGGAAGACGCCGGTGCTGCGAGGCGTGGGCATCGACAGCCGCGAGGATCTTACCGGCAGGATTTTTGTTGCAATCAAGGGCGAAACGCACGATGGGCATGGTTTTCTGGATGCCGCGGTTCGTGCCGGCGCCGGGTTATTGATTGTTGAACACGAGGTGCAGGCGACGGCAGTTACGCCCGCCGCTGCGGAGGTGGGCATTCTGCACGTTGAGAATTCGCGTCGTGCCCTGGGCAAACTCGCACAGGCCTATCGCCGTACGTTGCGGGGCACTCGTGTCATCGCCGTCACCGGCTCGGCGGGCAAGACCACGACCAAGCGATTGATCCATGGCGTGCTGGCGACACAGATGCAGGGATCAGCGTCGCCCAGATCGTTCAACAACGACATCGGCCTGCCTCTGACGATTCTGCACTCGCGGTTGAGCGACAAGTACCTCGTGGTGGAGGTGGGCACGAATGCCCCGGGCGAGATTGCCCAATTGGCGTCGCTGGCTGAACCTGATCTTGCTGTCGTGACGTCGATCGGCCGGGCCCATCTTGAGGGACTGGGCTCTGTCGAGGCCATCGCGAGGGAGAAGGCATCGCTTTTGACATTCCTGCGGCCCAAGGGCATGGCGATTCTCAATGCCGATGCTCCCGCACTTCGCATGCACTTCAAGTTGGCCCAGCATCGCGTGCTTTTTGGTGAAGCCCCGGACGCCGACTTGCGACTGACCGGGCGGGGCTTGCACCAACGTGCTGGCCAGGGCCAGCCGCCGTTCTGGTTCGAGGTCAACAGTCGCCATCGCTTCGACCTGCACCTGCCGGGCAAGCACAACGCCATGAACGCACTGGCCGCGGTCGCCATCGGGCGGCGGTTGGGATTGGAAGATGATTCCATTGCGATCGGGCTCCGCGGAGTGCGGCCGGCCGCCATGCGAATGACAGCACAGCGCATCGGCGATGTGACCATCTACAACGACGCCTACAACGCCAATCCCGACGCCGTGATCGCTTCGCTGAATGCCTTTGCGGAAATCACCGCCGATGTGCCGCGACGCGTGGTTATTCTCGGCGACATGCTCGAACTCGGCCCTGCGGGGCCGGACCTTCATCGCGAGATCGGCCGGCACCTGGCGACAATCAATGCACAAACGAAGATTGACGCCGCTGTGCTGATTGGTGAATTGTCGGCGTTCACCGCAAGCGAAGCGGCACGGCAGATGCCGTCCGATCGAATCTACGCATTCACGCAACTGGATGCGGCTACGTCGGCTCAGATTGGCACAATCATCCGGCCCGGAGATGCGGTGCTCATCAAGGCTTCGCGCGGGATGGGACTGGAACGGCTGCTGAGCGCACTGGAAGCCGAACACGCCGCACATTTGACCCGTGCTCCGCACTCGCTCACCGCTTGATCGATTCCGCTCCGGCCATGCTTTACACGCTGCTGCAACAAACTCAGAAATGGCTGGACGATCACGGTCTGTACCAGATCGTCATGGTGCTGAACCAGTTGGAATTCCGAGCCTTTTTCGCCGTCGTAGTCAGTTTCACGATTGTGCTGCTGTTCGGCAAGCGAACGATCCGGTGGCTGATGAAGCAGAAGATCGGCGACGCACCGGAGTTCTATAACGCCGATGTGAACAAACTGATGGCGGGCAAAGCCTCGACGCCGACGATGGGCGGCGTTTTGATCTGTGCCTCGATCACCCTCACCATTCTGCTGCTGGCTGATCTACGCAATTCGTATGTGCACCAGGCCCTGATCGTGCTCGTGTGGCTGGCGGGCGTGGGAGGGTTCGATGATTGGCTCAAACTCACCGCGAGTCGCCGCAACGCCAAGTCGCGAGAAGGAATGCTGGCGTGGGAGAAACTGCTGTTTCAACTGGGCATCGGTGCTGTGGCGGGGTTCTTTCTCTATCGTGCGGGCGTCGATCCCAACGGCGGTCAGTCTGCGGCACATGCCCTGAGTCTTCCGTTTCAGCGTACGTATGTTCCGCAGGTTGAACCGCTGCAACTTGAAGACAGCGTGATCGTGCTGGGGTCGTCGATGTTCGTGCTTCTGGCCACCCTCTTGATCGCAGGCACTTCAAACGCGGTGAATCTGACCGACGGAATGGACGGACTGGCCGGAGGCACGTTGTGCATCGCATCGTTCACGATGATGGCACTCTCGTTCATTGCGGGCAAGATCGAGATCGCGGGGTTTCTGTTGCTGCCGCACGTGCCGGGCACGCAGGAGATGATGGTCGTCAGCGGTGCGATGGCGGGGGCGTGCCTGGGGTTTTTGTGGTTCAATTGTGCTCCGGCCAAGGTATTCATGGGCGACACCGGTTCGCTGCCGCTGGGCGGATTGCTCGCCTACATCGCGGTCGCCATTCGGCAGGATGTGCTTTTGATCGTGATCGGCGGCGTGTTCTTCATGGAAATGGCGAGCGTGATGCTGCAGGTGGGGTACTTCAAACTCACACGCGGCAAGCGAATCTTTCGCTGCTCGCCCATTCACCACCACTTTCACCTTGCAGGGTGGAGTGAGCAGCAGGTGGTGACCCGCTTCTGGATCCTGGGCGTCGTCTTTGCGATGATCGCTCTGGTTTCACTCAAGCTTCGCTGATGATTCATCGCCAAGAATCGCATCCAGGTCAACTGCGGTCCCAGCGACTTTGGGCTGGCTGACCAGGCGGTGCTGCCTGAGCATGTGGACAAGGCCACTCATGTCGGCCGGAAGGGGAGCCTGAAACAGCATTCGCTGATTTGTCAGCGGATGCGTGATCCCAAGCACGGCGGCGTGAAGGGCAGAGCGATGCACGACAGGCTCGCGAGGCGAAGCATTCTTCGTGCCGGCGGGGCCTGCGATTTCTCCCACCGTCGCGAACTTCCCGCCGTAGAGATCATCGCCAACGATCGGATACCCAAGGTGCGAAAGGTGCACGCGAATCTGATGGGTGCGGCCGCTTTTGAGTTCCAGTTCCACCAGCGAAAAATCCTTGTACACCTCGCGAACCCGGTAGATGGTGACCGACGGCTTGCCCGTGGCGTCCCATCGCACGGCGTACTTTTCCTTCAACGTGGGGTGATGCCCGAGCGGCAGGTCGATGACGTCGGCCAGGGGCTCCACGCGGCCATGCACGACGGCGAGATATCGCTTCTCCGTCGTGCGGTTCTCAAATTGCTTTCCCAATCGCCAGTGTGCGGTTTCGGTCTTCGCCGCCACCATCACGCCCGTGGTATGCCGGTCGAGTCGGTGCACGACGCCTGGCCTTGCGAACTCTTCGCCGACCGTGGACAGTTGCCCGCTGGACTTGTGGCGAAAGTGCCAGGCGAGGGCGTTGATGATCGTTCCGGATTTGTTACCGCGAGCCGGGTGAACGATGATGTCATCGGCTTTGTTGATGACGATCAGCTGATCGTCCTCGTACAGCACGTCCAGGGGAATGTCCTCGGCTGTGATTTCCGTGCTGGGCGGAGGCGGGAGCACGGCGGTCACGACATCGCCTTTTCGCAGTTTGGTTGACGGCTTGGGGATTCGCCCGTTGACGGTGACCGCGTGTTCGCGAATCAGGTTCTGCAGTGATGTGCGGCTGAGAAACGGAATGCGATCGACGAGGTACTTGTCCAGCCGCTTTTCCAAGTCACGCTGCAATTCAAAGCGAACGGTGGCGGGCGCCTGGTCCTCGCCGGCGGCTTCTTCGGCCTGTTCATACAGCGAAAACAGCGCAACCTGATCGACTTTTCCACCGGAGCCGATCAGATCAGGATTATGCTCATCGGCAGCCATCGGCCATCAGCGGCTCATCACCACGGGCGACTCGCGGCCGCGTCAGTTTCACTGCGTGGAGCCATCCGCAGGCAGGACGAGTTCCCGCATCCACGGCTCCATCCACACCGGGTCCGTCTTGGGTGCTTCGGTCTGCTTCTGCTGCATCGCAGTCACATCCGCGCGGCTCGGCAGCATGATGGCCTGGGCTCGTGCATCGACCGAAGCCGCACGCTCGCGTGCCTTGTGTGCCAGTTGCGGGTACACCGATTCAGCGCGGGCAGCCGCCTTATCGTAATACTGCCGGGCCTGGTCAAAATCACCCTTGGACTCGGCCACGGTCGCGCGGCCGGTCAGGGCGTTGGCGACGATCAATGTCATCGACGCAGACTGGTCATCGTCTTCCACGATGCGGGTGTACAGGCGATCGGCCTTGTCGAGGTAGTCGGCTCGCGCTTCTTCGGTCAGCGGCGTGGGCGTTTCGGATTCTGCGCCGAGCATGTTGCCCGCCTGCACTGCGCCGAGCAACTGGCTCGCCGCGTTCAATCTCGCCAGGTGCGAGACAGCGCCGACATCTTTGTATTTGTCTGCCATGTCTTCAAGACTGCTTGGCAGCTGCGACTTGCCCAGTTCATTCCACGCTTGGGCCTGATACTGGGTCTTGGAATGCTTCCAGCGCACCATTGCCATGTACGCGAAAAGCGCAACCACCACCACCAGCAGCCACGAGGTGCCTTTGGTTTTCAGCCAGTCCAGAAAATCCTGGTTGATGCGGCCTTCGGTCAGGTCGCTCTGATGCACTTCCTTGAGGCGTTCACGATCCATGGATACTCCTGCTGGCGATGAAAGTGCAGATTCTATCGGCAGAGGCAGGCAGGGGCAATCACGCGGGAAAGCCGCACGGAAGGCTGTCGACCGGCCGTTCCACGCAGACAGTTGGCCGGATCAACCCCTACAATGAAAGGATATTGGAAATTGCGCGGACCGCCGATCATTTCCCGATCGGGCGGCTCGGTTATGCGCGCAAATCACCAAGCAGACTCATGCCTGAAGTGAAATCGACATCCTGGTTCAACGCCTTGGCGGAATCACCAGCGGTGCGCCGATTGTCCGCCATGATCGGTGCTGCAACACCCGGAGCGGGCGAGGCGATTTCCGCGCGGGGGGCGATCGGCTCAAGCACCACGCTGGTTGCCGCCGCGCTTCACCAGCAGTTGAAACGCCCGGTGTTGTTGATGGTGGCTCACCTGGATGAGGCCGATGAGGCCGTGGACGAACTGGAAGCGCTGGGATTCGACGCGGCCAAATTCCCCGCGATGGAATTGACGCCCGGCGAGTCTTCGGTCAGCCTCGATCTGCTGGCGGAACGGTTGCTGCTGGTCCGCAGGTTGATCGAAGGCAAGTCGATTCCGCAAATCATCGTCGCCCCGATTCAGGCGCTGATGCAAGCAGTGCCCCGGCCCGATCGGCTGTCGCAAATGCTTCGGGTGATCAATCGCGGCGATCGAATTGACGCGACGGAATTCGCACGCTGGCTGGCCGAGGCCGGGTATCGCCGCGTCGAAACCATTGACAGTCCCGGCGAGTTCGCGGTGCGCGGCGGCATCATTGATATCTTCCCGCCGGGCATGAGTCCCGCGCGTATCGACCTCTTCGGCGATGAAGTGGACGCCATTCACGAGATCGACCTGGGCACGATGGGATCGGACAGGCGGATCGATCAGGTGCAGGTTGTCGGTGCGACGCTGGAGAAATTGCAGACCGATGAGGGCATGACGCCGCTGGCCACGCATCTTCCAGCAGAAACTGTCGCTCTTCTCGCGGAGTTGGTGGAGATCACCGAGCAGGGGCGAAGTTATTTTGATCGGGCGTCTGATGCTCGTGGCATTTACGGCCCGCCCGCGGTGATGAAATCGCTCGCCGAGCGATGCCACGCGCTGGTGGATGTCAATCAATTTGCCGCCGGACACGCAGGCGATGCGGCGGTCGAAATTCCGGCGCAGCAACTGCCTGCGTTTTCGGAGAACGCGACCGAAGCGTTCGTCGAGTTGTCGGAGTTGGCGGGTGAGCACCGCACCTTCGTGCTCTGCCAGAACCAAGGCGAAACCCAGCGCATGCGCGAATTGCTGGCTGAATTCTCGCCCAAGGCCAGCATCGAAATCCAAGAGCATTACCTGCACCGCGGCTTCATCTGGAACCAGACTGCTGAATCCGTCTCGTCGCGAGACAATTCAATCGCACTCGTTCCGTACCACGAACTGCTTCACCGCTACGACACGCGGCGTCGAATTCGGCGCGTTGCGGCGGGGGCAGGCGGCATCGGAGGGCGAAGTCTTGATTCCTTCATCGACCTGCAGCCGGGCGACTTCGTCGTGCATCGCGACCACGGCATTGCGCGGTTCGCCGGACTCAAGACGTTGGATCAGAAAGTCTCGCCCGGAAATGAGTCCAACGAAGAGTTCCTCACGCTGGAATTCGCCGGGCGTGCGAAGTTGCACGTGCCTGCATCGAAGATCGAATTGGTGCAGAAATACATCGGCGCGTTTCACGGCGAGCCGAAACTTTCCACGCTTGGCGGCAAGGGGTGGTCGCGCCAGAAGGAGCAGGTCTCCGAGGCCGTGCGCGATCTGGCCGGAGAAATGCTGCGCATCCAGGCCGCGCGCGAGGCTCTGCCCGGCACGCGCTTTCCCGCCGATACCACCTGGCAGAAGGAGTTCGAGGCCGAGTTCCCCTACGAGGAAACCGAGGATCAACTTGCGGCCATCGCCGCGATGAAGCGCGACATGACCGATGCCCGGCCGATGGATCGTCTGATCTGCGGCGATGTCGGTTTCGGCAAGACCGAAGTCGCCATTCGCGGCGCGTTCAAAGCCTCGGAATTCGGCAAGCAGGTCGCGGTGCTCGTGCCCACCACGGTGCTCGCCGAGCAGCACGAGCGCACCTTTCGCGAGCGATTCGCGGATTATCCCTTCCGCATCGAATCCATCAGCCGTTTCAAGACCGACGCCGAGCAGAAGCAGACCATCGAAGCCCTGCGCAGAGGACAGATTGACATCATCATCGGCACGCATCGGCTGCTGAGCAAGGATGTCAAGTTCGCTGACCTCGGCATGGTCGTGATCGATGAAGAGCAGCGCTTCGGCGTGGAGCACAAGAACAAACTGCTTGAATTCCGCACGACAGCCGACGTCCTGACCATGAGCGCCACGCCCATCCCGCGCACGCGGCACATGTCGCTGCTGGGCTTGCGCGACATCAGTTCACTCACGACCGCCCCGCTGGATCGGCGCGCGATCGTGACGGAGGTCATCAGCGCGAACAAGAAGCGCATCAAGCAGGCCATCGAGCGTGAACTTGCACGCGAAGGGCAGATCTTCTTCGTCCACAATCGCGTGCAGTCCATTGACGATGTCGCGGCCCAAGTGCAGCAACTCGCGCCCAATGCGAAGGTGATTGTCGGCCACGGCCAGATGCCGGCCCGGCAACTCGAGTCCGTCATGCTCAAGTTCATGCGGCGACAGGCGGACATCCTCGTGTGCACCACCATCATCGAGTCCGGCATCGACATTCCCACCGCAAACACGATGTTCATCAACGATGCCCACCGCTTCGGCCTTTCTGAACTGCACCAACTCAGGGGCCGCGTCGGGCGGTACAAGCATCGCGCGTATTGCTACCTCATTCTGCCCAAGGATCGCGTCATCAGTGAAGTGGCGATGAAACGCCTGAGCGCGCTGGAGAACTTCTCCATGCTCGGCGCTGGATTCAAAATCGCCCTGCGCGACCTGGAAATCCGCGGCGCGGGCAACCTGCTCGGGGCTGAACAGTCCGGCCACATCGCCACCGTCGGCTATGAAATGTACTGCCAACTGCTGGAACACGCCGTCGCTGACCTCAAGAACGAACGCCCCGTGGTCGCCCTCGAAGCCACCATCGACATCGGCATCACCGGCAGCATTCCCAAGGGTTACATTCCGTCCGATGCGCGACGGATGGACGCCTATCGCCGCATCAGCCGCGCGAATGATCTGCAGACGCTCCAACAAATTGAACACGATCTGGTCAGCGCGTACGGCGACCTGCCGCGAACCGCGCGGCTTCACATTCAACTTGCCGAATTGCAAATCTCCGCCGCGACCCTGGGCGTGCAGTCCATCACGCGTCACGAAGACGACATCATCTTCCGCACCAGGCGTCCATCGGACCTGGAACCTCACATGAAAGGCGCCAAGGGAACGCTGCGCTTCGTCGGACAGCCCGATGCCGATGGCGTGGCCGAAGTCTATTACCGTCCGCCCAAGTCGTACTTTGAAGGCGACACGCTGCTCAACGTGTTGCGTGCGCGACTGCGGCCGAGCGATGCGCCAGCCGCGCCCGCGCCGCAACCTGAACCCGCCATCGCAAACCCTCGATGAGTCGCCGCTACACTGTCGCCCATGGTTGAATGGACGAGCATTCTCCCTCTCGCAGCCCAGGCGATGTTCGCCGTGCTCATGGTGGAGCAACTGCGGCGAAAGGTGTTCATCAGCATCGATGACCGCGCCGTTTCCGCGTTGATGACCGATGTCTGGGCGCCCGTCGCCATCGTCCTGCCCATGATGTTCTTCACCGCGCGGATTCACGGCGATGTCGCAGGCGCAGGTTGGATGCCGATTGGCGGCCCCGTGGTCGCGGCTGTCCTGGCGCTTGGCCTTGCGCTCTGCACCGCAGCGCGCAGCGAACCAACTCATCGTGCAGCGGGGCCGGTCACATCCATTCAATTCCTGATCTGGGGCAGCGTTGGATTCGTCCTGCTGTTGCTCGGGGCAGCCCACGATCTCACGATGTGGATGGGCCAGTGCGCTTTTGCGATCGTCGCGGTGCTGTTGTGGATGAACACGCCCGATGCCTCGCATGCCGAGCAACTCACACCGACCCAACTTCGCGCCGGCTGGGGCATGACGATGGCTCTGCTTTGCGCCCTTGCGCAGGGAATGGCGACACTGTACGTTCCGTCAGCGCACCTCAACGTCAGTTGCGGCCTGGTCCTGGGCGGCGTCGCCATGTCGCTGGCCGCAGCGGCGCGCCTTGCGGGTGCGGATGCGGTCATGCGGATCGGAGGATGGGCGATGACCTACGGTTTTCTCGCCGGCCTGGGCGCAATCTCGCTGGTGCGACTGACGCCGCAGGTCATTCGGGCGATTCAGTCCGGCAGCGCTGATCCGGTCCATCGCATCGCCTACGGCTTCGGCGCGTATTCCATCGAAGCGATCGCCGCGATTGCGGTCGCCGGCGGCGCGGCGTTTCTGATGCGGTGGCGCGGCCGGGCCGCATTGGTCATCGGCCTCGCCGTCATCATCGCAGCCGCCTGCCTCGCAGCATGGCGAATCCACAATCTGTAAACGATTCAAACACCCGCCGATCGCCCAATCTTGCAGGCATTCCGCGGCTTTCGCCGATGCTTCTGGAACCGGAAATCCACCCGTCCGATCGACTCGCACGATCGCGGTAAGATGCCGGGAATGAGCAGCGAGGCGGACAAACCCATGATCGTCACCAACAAGCGCGCGATCCTGCCCACCACACGGCGGTCCACCACACACAAATTCGCCATCGCAGGCCACGAAGGCTATCTCACCATCGGCCTGTTTGAGGACGGCCAGCCTGGCGAAATCTTCATCAAAATGTCTAAAGAAGGCTCGACGCTCTCGGGCATGGTGCAGGGTTTCTGCAGAGCGTTCAGCATCGCGCTGCAATACGGCCTGACGATCGAAGACGCCGTCGCGCGCTTCCGAGGCATGCGCTTCGACCCAATGGGCCCGACGAGCAACCCCGACATCCCCGAAGCCCTGAGCATCCTGGATTACGTGGCGCGATATCTGGAGTTCCACTACACGCCTAAGCACGATCTGGAAATCGCGCAGTCCGAGTAGCGAATGGAAGGCGTGAGCCGGGGCCCTGACGATGCGATTGCGCAAGCGCGTTGGCGGACCTGGGATGAGCGTCATCTTCAGTGCCAGACCCCGCCGGCGAGATCAAGGTGACGGTGTTGTGGAAGGTGCGAGCGGAGGCGGCGGCGCGGCGAATTGTTGTTTACCGCATCCTTCGCCAAAAACTCGCAAGCGACGCGATCAGTACAACAAGCCATATCAGCGCGCACCAAAGCGCCTCAATGAGAAAGAGGATTGTCGCTCGCATGCCGGAGTCGCCGTAGAAGATGTGCGCGCCGTGGCGCTCGCCAATGGTGTTTGCGGCTGTTCCAAGCGCAACATGAGCTGCAAGTGCACCTGCGTAGAGGCCAAATGTGTACAGCGGACCGAGCGCAGCATTCCACGTCCCTTTGGCTACCCTGCTCGCCACATAGGGCATGCTCATCATGGTGATGCCAAACACAGTCAGAATACCCCAGGCATTAATGAGCGTTTCAATTGTTTCCGTCCAGCACTCATATTGAATTGATCGCTGAGCGCCTCGGCACGGCGGCAAGAACATTGCCAGACCGAATCCACATAGTGCGATGAGTACTGCAACAAGTAAGGCGCCGTGAGGTGATGCGATGCGGCTCATCTTTGAACGCTTCTACATTAAAATGTATCAGCAAGCAGGGTGTGCCAATTGTAGGTTGGGTAGAGCGATAGCGAAACCCACCATATGACGGGGAATTCTGCAACGCAAAGGTGGGTTTCGCTGCCGCTCTACCGACCCTATTTGCTGAAACGCACTACGGGGCTGCAACTTGGCAAGGGCCATCGGGCGTTGCCCGCTCTGCATCCCTCATTCCGGCGACGCCGCTCGCTGTTATCGTCCTTTCGCGAAAAGTTTGCCGCCCCCGGAATAGATTTGCCGCCCCCGGAATGGATTTGGCGCGCCTCGCCCAGATTTGGCGCGCCTGCCTCAGATTTGGCGCGCCTGCTTCGGATTTGGCGCGCCCCGTGCGGGGACGGCGCGCCCGCCTCGGATTTGGCGCGCCTCGCCCGGATTTGGCGCGCCTGCTTCGGATTTGGCGCGCCTGC
>CAMPIL010000074.1 GCA_946886375.1 uncultured Phycisphaerales bacterium | reverse complement strand
GTTCACGCGCTGGTGGCAATGAACCCTGCCGGTCTCAAAACGAACCTGGCGGATGTGGAACCCGGCGGCATCGTCATTGTGAATGAAGACGAATTCGATAAAGTCAATCTCCGCAAGTGCGGCTACGCCGATGGCTACAACCCGCTTGATGATGAAAGCCTTGGCCGCAAGTACCGTTTCCATCGCGTGCCCATGAGCCGCCTGACGCGCGAGTCGCTGGCGTCAATGGGATTCGGCGTCAAGGACGTAGATCGCTGCCGCAACATGTACGCGCTGGGACTCGTGTACTGGCTGTTTGAACGGCCGCTGGATGCCACGATCAAGCACCTCAACGATTACTTTGGCCGTGAAAAGAAGAAGCCCGAGATCGCTGATTTGAACATCAAAGCGCTCCGCGCCGGTTTCAACTTCGGTGAGACCGCGGACATGTTCGCAGCGAAATATCACGTTGCACCCGCCAAACTCAAGCCGGGAACCTATCGGCGCATCAGCGGCAATGAGGCCACTGCGCTTGGACTTGTCGTCGCCGCGGCCAAGGCCGGAAAGAATCTGCTGTACAGCGGCTATCCCATCACGCCCGCATCAGACCTGTTGCACAATCTGTCCAGTTTCAAGCACTTCGGCGTGCGGACATTTCAGGCGGAAGATGAAATCGCGGCCATTTGCGCCGCGATCGGCGCTTCGTTCGCAGGCGATTTTGCGGTCACTGGCACTTCCGGCCCGGGCATGGCGCTGAAGGCCGAGGCCATGAATCTTGCCGTGATGTTGGAACTGCCATTGGTGATCGTGGATGTGCAGCGCGCCGGTCCATCGACCGGCATGCCCACCAAGACCGAGCAGGCGGACCTGTTGCACGCCGTGTGCGGCCGGCCGGGTGAATCAACCGTCATCGTCGTCGCGCCGCGCGGGCCAGCAGACTGCTTTGGCATGGCGATCGAAGCGTTCCGCCTTGCCGTGCGACACATGTGCCCGGTGATTTACCTCTCCGATGGTTACATCGCCAACGGCGCGGAGCCGTGGTTGCTGCCTGATCTGGATGCCATTGATCCGATTGAGGTCGCACATCCTATCCAGACCAACAACCCCGGCGGAAATTACCTCCCCTACAAGCGCGATCCGCAGACGCTGGCGCGGCCGTGGGTGATTCCGGGCACGCCTGGGTTGGAGCATCGCGTCGGCGGGCTTGAAAAACAGGATATCACCGGAAACGTCTCGTACGATCCGGACAATCACGAGCACATGGTGCGCACGCGGGCGGCAAAAGTGCATCGGGCCGCGGACATGATTCCGCCATTGGATGTGCGCGGGCCGGACTCCGGCGACGTGCTGCTCTTGGGCTGGGGCGGAACCTACGGCGCAATCACCACCGCGGGCGATGACCTTCGCAGACAAGGCCACGGCGTCAGCACCGCGCACCTGCGATACCTCTGCCCATTTCCGAAAAACCTGGGCGACGTGCTGCGCCGCTTCAAGAACATCATCATCCCGGAAATCAATCTCGGCCAGTTGCGCATGCTGGTCCGTGCGCATTTTCTCATCGACGCCATCGGCATCAACGAAGTTCGCGGCAAGATGTTCCGCGTGCAGGACCTTGTGAGCAAGACCATTGAAATCATCCAACGATAAGTTGACGGATCGATGACCACGACTCCCCTTCCAACCTACACGCCCAAGGATTTCACCTCCGATCAGGAAGTGCGCTGGTGCCCGGGTTGTGGTGATTACGCGATCCTCAAGGCCATGCAGAAGGCCCTGCCAAATCTGCACACGAGACGCGAGGATTATGTCTTTGTTTCCGGCATCGGCTGCGCAGCGCGCTTTCCGTACTACATGAACACCTACGGCCTGCACTCCATTCACGGCCGCGCGCCTGCCTTCGCCACCGGAATCAAACTGGCCAACCCGAATCTTGATGTGTGGCTCGTGTCGGGCGACGGCGATCTGCTTTCCATCGGCGGCAATCACACCGTCCACACGATGCGCCGCAACGTGGACATCAACATCCTTCTGCTCAACAACCGCATCTACGGCCTGACCAAGGGCCAGTACTCCCCCACCAGCGAAATGGGCAAAAGGACCAAGTCCACGCCCGCCGGATCGGTGGATCATCCGGTGAATCCGCTCATGCTTGCGCTGGGCGCGGGCTGCACATTCGTAGCCCGGTCAATCGACATCGACTTGAAGCACCAGGAGCAGATGATGCTGCGTGCCGCGCAACACAAGGGCACCGCTCTCATCGAGATTTATCAGGACTGCAATATCTACAACCATCAATCGTGGTTCTACGCATCGCAGAAGGAGTCGCGGCCACAGAACACGCTGCTGGTTGAACACGGCAAGCCGCTGATCTTCGGCAAGAGCAATGAGAAAGGCATTCGTCTCAATGGCACTCGCTTGCAGGTCGTGGAATTGGGCAACGGCACCACCGAGAGCGATGTGCTGGTTCATGATGAAACCAACGGGCCGATTGCTTTCATGCTGGCCCAGATGGCCTATCCGCAGTTCCCCGAGCCTATCGGGGTGCTGTATTGCGATCAAACCCGCACCCCCTACGACGTGGCAGTGCACGAACAAGTCAAAGATGTGATCAACAAGCGGGGCAAAGGCGATCTCAATTCCCTGCTTCGCGAAGGCGACACATGGAACGTCATGCCCGACGGATGATCGACTTCAAAGCGGTCGCGCTCATCGCGCTTGCGCCATCGCACCGGCTCAATTCAACATACCACTGCCTATAATCGCCGCTGAAATATGCGCGAATCGTACGATGTCATCGTGATTGGCGGCGGACACGCGGGCACGGAAGCGGCCTGGGCGGCAGCCTCCATCGTTGCGCCCCGAGGCGGAACGGTCGCGTTGATCACGATGGACCCGTCCAAGATCGGCACGATGTCCTGCAACCCCGCCATCGGCGGCTTGGCCAAGGGCCAGATGGTGCGCGAAATCGATGCCCTTGGCGGCCTGATGGGTCTTGCCACCGACGCCACCGGCATCATGTTCAAGATGCTCAACACTTCCAAGGGGGCAGCGGTGCGCGGCCCGCGCGCTCAATGCGACAAGTACGCCTATGCCGCAGAAGTCCAGCGGCTGATTTCCAGTCGCAGCAACATCGATGTTGTTGCTGGAACGGTTGATGACATCGTGGTTGAAGACGGCCATGTGATCGGGGTGATTGTTCCAGGCAATTCCAAGGTAGTCTTGGCCGATCCATCCCAGGTTGAGAGCAACCGCGCTCACCTTGAACGCGCGCAACCGATTTATCCGGCGCGTCCGCACATTAGCGGGGCGCGTCAAGAGTCGTTGTGCGCTCCTGTCCTGCTCCGCTCCAATGCTGTCGTGCTCACCACCGGCACCTTCATGCGCGCCCTCATGCACACGGGCGAACGCAAAACTCAGGGCGGGCGCCTCGGCGAAGGCGCGGCGGTCGGCATTTCCGGCACGCTCCGCAAACTCGGGCTGGAACTCGGTCGCCTGAAGACCGGCACACCGCCGCGGCTGGCGCGCGAGTCCATCGAGTGGGATTCACTTGATGTTCAGCACGGCGACGACGAGCCGATTCCGTTCAGCGATCTGACGCTCTCGAACGCATTTCCCCTCTTGCCGCAGGCACACTGCCGCATCACGCGCACCACGGCGCAGGCTCACGAGTTGATCCGCGCCAACATCCATCGCGCGCCGATGTATTCCGGCCAGATCGATGCCGAGTGCGGCCCGCGTTATTGCCCATCCATCGAGGATAAAGTCGTTCGCTTCGCCCAGCGCGAATCGCATCACGTATTCCTTGAGCCGGAATCGCTGCACACCAATGAAATCTATTGCAACGGCATTTCCACTTCGCTACCGGAGGACGTGCAGGAGCAGATTGTGCGCGCAATGCCCGGATGCGAGCGCGCCACGGTGCTCCGCTGGGGATACGCCGTTGAATACGACATGGTCTGGCCCCACCAGATTGATTCCACCGGCATGACCAAGTCGATCCGCGGGCTGTTTCTCGCGGGTCAGATCAACGGCACAAGCGGCTACGAAGAAGCCGGCGGGCAGGGGTTGATTGCGGGCATCAACGCGGCGCAACTTGCCACGTCGCAGGACCTCGTTCGTCTGCGGCGCGATCAGGCCTACATCGGCGTGATGATGGATGATCTCGTCACGAAGACGCCGCGTGAGCCCTACCGCATGTTCACAAGTCGGGCCGAGCATCGACTGCTGTTGCGCGCGGACAACTCCGATGAGCGCCTGACGCCGCTGGGGCGCGAACTGGGAGTGGTGGATGATGCGCGATGGAATCTCTATCAGTCGCGGGTGCAGGAATTGACAACGCTTCGCGACCGCTTCGATCGTTTGTTCATCGATGGCAAATCACTGCGGGAAATCGCCCGTCGGCCCGAGGCGAACGTTGATCTCATCGCGAGTCGCCTCGATGCGACCTTCGAACGTGCCGCCATCGAGCGGGTGATGACCGAGGCAAAATACGATGGGTACATCACGCGCCAGCAGGCGGAAATCAAGCGTCAGTCCTACGCGGATGCCCAGCGCATTCCCCAGTGGATGAATTGTGGTGAGGTTCCCGGCTTGCGAGCCGAGGCTGCGGACGCATTGAAGCGGTACCGCCCGCTCACCATGGGCCAGGCGGGTCGGCTTGCGGGCGTCACCCCCGCCGACCTGACCCTTCTGGCTGTGGCCATCAAGCGCGGACGCAACTGGCACAAGATCAACTCTTGAAGCGCTTGACTTTGAGCGGCGCCGTCGTATGCTCTAAATTGTTAGCGTATACTAACAGGCCGGAGGAGATCCAGCCATGACCCGTCCCGTGCGTTCCCATTTCGCAGTTGGCTCTCTGGTTTTCAAGTGGGCCGGCCGCATCAGTGCCTTGGTCCTGTTGGTGTTGTGGTCGCTGTTTTTCGGCAAGCATGTGCACGAGTGGTATTTGCAGCCCGGTGGCGCCTACCCGCCGGCGTGGGTGCTTGCCGTGATGATCTTTCATCTCACGATGCTGGTTGGATTGTTGGTGTCATTGCGATGGAGTTGGCTGGGATCTGCGATGACGATTGTGTCGACGGCCGCGTTTATCGCGTGTGCGGGCATCTGGGCGCGACCGCCCGTGCTGCTGCTGGTCAACATCGCCCCCGCGCTATGCTTCACGCTGGCGTGGCTGTTGGGCCGGTTCGGCTGTCCACCCACGCCAAGGCACTCGTCTGCCTAAGCGCACGGGCGACAGTGCGATGTGCATGTGCCGTCATGCGGGCGGCTGAGACGGCACAAGCGGCATGCAGCGATTCACTCGCCTTTTGTGAGCCACAGGTTTACACTTGCGGTCCACGCC
Source organism: uncultured Phycisphaerales bacterium (assembly GCA_946886375.1). The sequence goes on along the minus strand of CAMPIL010000074.1, from coordinate 6,781 downwards.
GCTGTAGCTCAATGGCAGAGCACCTGATTTGTAATCTGGAGGTTGTGGGTTCGACTCCCATCGGCGGCTTTTTTGTTTTTCCCCATGAAACCGCAAGGTTTCGCACGGTCGTTGTCCAAGTCACAACGACGCGTTACTCGACATCTTGGTCGAATTTGGCCACAATTTGGCCATGCCCCTTCCACAGTCCGGTCAGCGCGTCGTCTGCCAGCCCCTGCGGCACATTCTTGTTCCGACGGATTTCTCGGCCCATGCCCGCCGGGCATTGGAATGGGCCATGCACCTGGCCCACGAACACGGCGCGACCATCTCGCTCATTCACGCGGTTGACCCAGCGCATCTGGCCGAAACGGATCGCATCGACAAAAACGAACTCCAGCGCAGCCTGGACGAGGTGGCTCAGTTTGCACGCGAGCGCAAACTGGAAGCGGTCATCGATCACGAGGTCGGCCGCCCCTGGGAAGTGATTGCCAGGAAAGCCGCCGAACTCAACGCCGACCTGGTCGTGATCGGCACGAGCGGGCGCGGCACGCTGGGACAGAAACTCATGGGCGGGACGGCGGACCGCGTGATCCGCATTTCGCCCGCACCGGTGCTCGTGGTGCATTTGGATGACGTCGCGACCGACCGAGGCTTTCGCAGAGTCCTCGTGGCAGTCGATTTTTCTTCTGCTTCGATCCGCGCTGCGCAGGCAGCGTGCACGCTGCTGCACCCCACGGCGAAGTCGCCTGCCAAAATGCTGCTCTTGCACGTGACCGAACTGGAACTGCCTGATCCGGGCACGTACGGCATGTCGTTTGATCCACACTACTGGGAGAACAAAGAGCGCGACGCGCGGGCCGAGTTGGAGAAACTCGCGGCGACGCTGCGCAGCCCCACCATGACCGTCGAGACGCAGGTCGCACGCGGCTTCGTCGCGCGCGTGATTCTCGACGCGGCGAATTCGATGGGCGCAGACCTCATCGCCACGGGCACACACGGATACAGCGGCATCAGCCGTTTCCTGCTTGGCAGCGTGGCAGAAAACCTGTTGAAACACGCGAAATGCCCGGTGCTGACGACACGCGCGACTTCTGAAGGCTAGAAGAAATGCATGAGAGACAGGCGAGCAATCCACAGATTCGCAGATGACGCAGATGGATAAAAGTAGAAAGCACGGACCATGATTCCATGTCTGTGTTCACTTGCGTTTATTTGTGGCTAAGAATTCTTAGCTGCGCGCCTTGTGGGTTTACAAGGATCAGTGGGTTCAAAATGTTCTCTAAACGACATCGCGGCAATTCCGTCGTTACACGTTCAGCATCCAGCGCATCAGCAGAAACGTCCATGCCGTCACCAGGCCGATTCCAATCAGGTTGAGCCAGAAGCCGGCAAATATCATCTGGCGCGAGGTGATGACACCTGTGCCCAGCGCCATCGCATTGGGCGGCGTGCCCACGGGCATCATGAACGCCATGCTGCAGCCGATGGTGGCGGGGAAAATCAGCAGATACGGATGAACGCCCAAACCGGGAGCGATCGCTGCGAGAATGGGAATCACCGTCATGGCCGTGGCGGTGTTGCTGGCGAATTCAGAGAACATCACCACCGCTGCCACGACCAGCAGAACCATGGCGATGGGGTGAAGGTCAGTGAAGCGATGGGCCTGATGACCCAGGAACTCGGCCACGCCGTTGACTTCAATGGCTTGTGCAAGGCTGAGGCCTCCGCCGAAAAGAATGAGAATGCCCCAAGGCAGGCGGGCGGCTGTGGGCCAGTTCATGACGAATCCGCCGCCGAGTCTCTTGCCTGCGGGGATCATGAACAGCGTCAATGCGCCGAGAATCGCGATGCCTGAATCGGTGAGCAAGGCGAACGGTCGCAGCGGGGACTCGCCACCGCCGAATTGGATTTTGACGATCCATTGCCGGAACATCCAACCCGCAGCGGTGAAGAGAAACACGATGAACGTGACCCGTTCGCCGCGGTTCATCGGCCCGAGCGCGGCGTACGCGTTTGCGATGAACTCGCGCCCGCCACCGATGGGTTTCATGCGAACGGGAAACAGCACGCGCGTGAGCATGAGCCATGTCACGGGCAGCAAGACGGCCGAGAGGGGACCCGCCATCGCCAGCCATTGCAGGAAGGTGATTTCCCGCTGAGAGGGTTGTTCGATTTTGTCTCGGATGAATGCCGCGACGAAGGTGTTGGGCGGCGTGCCGATAAGCGTGGCGACACCACTGATGGAAGCGGCATAGGCGATGCCCAGCACAATGCAGGTTGCAAAGTTGGCCTGCTCGCCGGGGGTGGCGGCGGTTGCCTTGTCGCGCATCAGCGCGATCACGCTCAAGCCGATGGGCAGCATCATCGCGGCCATTGCGGTGTTGGAGACGAATCCACCCATCACGACGGTGGCGAGCATGCACCCCCCGATCATCTTGACGGGGCTTGTTCCAACGATGCGCAGGGTGAGCAGCGCGATCCGCCGGTCCAAACCCCATCGCTGCATGGACAGTGCGAGGATGAATCCGCCCATGAACAGAAAGATGAACTCCGACGCATAGGGCGCGGCGGCGCTCTTGATGTCGGCGGCTCCGAGCAGCGGCAACATCGCGACCGGCAGCAGCGAGGTCGCGGCGAGATCGACCGCCTCGGTCATCCACCAAGTCGCCATCCAGACAAGCAACGCGACACTGGCGCGGCCGGCGTGCGTGAATTCAGTGAAGCCGCCGGCGGCATTTGGGTATTGCGTGGGCAGCAGAACAAACGCAACGATCGCGAGAACCGGACCGGCGAAGAGTCCAAAGCGGCGCAGCACGACGGCAAACCGAGGCTCTCTTGCCGGCATGAGAACGGCTGGTTGGTTCGCGCTCACAGAGTTTGTCGGCATCCTGCGTCCCAGTGCAAATCCACGACGCGAATGCTACACGGAAATCAATCCGCCACGTTGAGCGCCGACAGAGTCATTTCACCAACAGTTTTCCCGGGCATTGAGACTGCCAACAAGTTCCCATGAACGTGCCAGAATCGAAGATGAATTGTTGTGGCAAAGTGCGCTCGGGCCTATCGGACCACGGTCGGTCGGATTAGTCATGTTGGATAACCGGCCCCGAATCAGTCATCTCTTTCGTGAATGTGATGTCGGCATCTGAATTCAGCGGCGTCGTGCCCTCTTTCTGGCACTCTGGGGCGATGACGTAGCCAAGGCCATTGGGACGCTTGGTCGCAGGAAATGTTGATGTGAAACTCACGCTGTTGTCGCCGTAAACAATGTTCCCGTTCCAAGAATCCTGTGGCGAATAGATTTTATTGGTGATTGAATTGGCATTAGCAATTCCGCCGAGCGGTCCACGATTGCCGACGACTGCGACGCTTGCGTCAAGCGAGTCACGCCAAAACCTGTTCTCCAACTCACCCGTGATCGGCCTGTGGGCGTACGAGACGTTGGAGAGCACATGCAGATCGGCCTTGAAATTCGTATCCCAGAAGATTCCTTCAGATGGCTGGTATTGCTGATAGTCGTAACCTTCGGAATCCAACACCTTCACTCGATGACTTGGTTCTGTTGAGCCGACGCACATTTCCGGCGTGAAATAGTTGCCGGCAATGCAGAGGGAAAACAGGTTGGCGGTGGTGTTTTGCGATACGTCTTCTTCACCGTGGCCGGGCATCAGAACGCCACCCTCAGGCAGGCGGCGAACCAGTCCCGGCACGGGGTAACTTCCACCAAATTCGCGGCTATAGATCACCCACGATTGATGAATCCCCCGTAGCATCGCTGACTCCTTCGCCGAAAATCCCCCAGGTCTGCGCACGTTCTTCAGGAGAACGACGCCGACCACAACGGCGACAATCGCGCACACGACCAGCACAATGATCTCAGGCCGTACCACTGCTCTGCGATCAGATTTGCGCATGTGACCTCGCCTGCAACTCGGCACGCCTGAGCACGCGGCCTGGTCAACCGAGGATACGCAGTGATCCTCGCATCGGTTCATGTCACCTGCGTTTTGCCCCATCATCTTCGACATGGTCCATTACATTCAAGCCGCTTGCTGAAGGGGGCTCGTCAGACGCGGCGTCCACAACCCACATTCAATCGAATTGAAGTTGGGGGCCGTCCTTCGTCATTGTTTTCGTGAAACTCAGCACCGCATCCGCGCCGTCAGAGCCGTCTTCCATGCTGAAGATGTTGTCCTGCACGGGCCGGCCATCTTCGACAAAGGTCAAGCCGTTGGGCGTCGGCGTCTCGATGAAATCAACGTGGCCATCGCCGAAGACAATGTGGCCCCGCCACACGCCGTCCCGGCCGCAGGCATACGAGTTCGAACTGTTCACGCCATCTTCGGGCCCGCGGTTGCCCACCAATGGAAACGTCGAGTCCATGGTGGATCGCCAGTTTTTCTTCCAGCGATCGCCATACAGCGGCACGTGAGCGAAGGAGACGTTGGAGAGATTCTTCAAGTCGGCGACAAAGGACTGATCCCAGAAGACCCCCTGCGCCGGGTCGTATGTGGTGTAGTCGTAGTCGGCCTTCTCCTGCACGTAGCCGCTGTATTCGTTGCCGCTGATCAACTGCCTGCAGTACCCGGGCGTGGCGATTTCCATGACCATGGCGGAGTAGAAATTGGCCGTGGTGTTCCAGGCCGGATCATCGCTGCGTGCCACGCGGCTGGGCGTGAGATACTCGCCCTTGTTTACGTTGGCGTTGACGAGCATCGACTGAAAAAAGCCGCTGAGGTACATCTTGTCTTCGAATGACCTCACGGTGCCTTCCTGCTGCGTCTTCTGGCCGGTCACTGCCTTGTTGAGTGAATTCATCAGGATGACAAACAGCACCAGCATGCACACCATCGTGATGAGCATGCCGATCATCGAGAATGCGCTGCGATTCACACGCGCGGCCGGCAGTTGGGTGGACATGATGAACCTCCAGGGGGCGCGACGGAAGGATTGTAGGAGGACTCTCACCGATGCGAACTCGGCAGAGGCAGTTGCTTCAGGTCCTCATTCAGTCGACGAAGCGCCGCCTTCGCCAACAGTTCGCGGATCGGCTCGACCTGCTCATTCTCGCCCTTGACGGTGAACCGAACGCTGTTTTCCGGTGCCGCGATTGAGACGCGATACAAGTGCTCCGGCGGCTGAAGAGTTGATTGCGGTTTTGCCTTGAACCAGTCCTGCTGCGCAAGCAGGTCTCGCAATTGCTGAATTTCCTCGGGGGTCAGCGGCCCGGTCCATTTTGCAGTGCCCATCCGGGCGGAAAGTCCCCCGCCGTAGCCAAGCGTGCCGTGCTCATCCACCTCGTAATACACCTCGGATTTGGTGGCATCGCGCACAAACATGGTCATCGCGAGTCCTCCGGTGGCGGATGGCGCGCGTGCGGACCCGCCGCTGGCGCACGCCGAAAGCGTCAGCTGCGCCGCAGCCAACGCGATGATTGCTGCGAGGGCGTGCACTGAATGTCTGAGCATCGTCGTTCCTCCGCGCCTTCGCACCGTTCAGTTGTTCGAGCGATAGCGCGTGTACGGGTCAGGGCCGAAGTCATATCGCTTGGGGGCGATGCGCGCATCTGCATCGCGCATCTCATCAGCCCAGGCCAATTCCGCAAGCAACCGCACCAGTTTCGCCATTGCCGGATCAGGCTCCTGATTGATGGGCGCGCTGCGCACGAAGTTCCTGTAGTCGCCCGAACCGCTCAACCCGACCATGTACATTCGCTCACCTGAACTGGGCCGCACGAGCCTGAAGTTCACAATCGGATCGCCGGCGTTCGGATCGGTCAGTCCAAGTTGCTGGCACAAAGACCAGACATCGGCAATCTGCCGCCTTGAGAGAATGCGCGTCACAGGCGGAAGCCAGTTGGGAGACATCGCGCCGTCCGGATCATTTCCGTACCGCAGCGTGCCGTCCGCCAGAAGCACATACCGCGCCGGCCGCAGGTGCGATGACACGCCAACCGATGATGTTTCCTCGTCCGCGCGGGCGGCTCCCGCGGTCAGCACCGTGACGTCCAGCGAAAAATCCGATGGCGATGCGCCCAGCGGGTCAACGCCGGCTTGCGGCTGACTGGCGCAGGACGTCAGAGCAAGCATCGTGAACAGCCACGAGAGTGCGGTGTATCGCAACATATCCGCAGTGTACGGTCAGCCGACCGCCGCGCAAAGCCGACTTTCCCTCTCCACGCTGTCGCGATACGCTTGCCCCCATGAACACCAGCGTCGCCTGGATGAACCAGTACCTCGACCCGCCTGCGACGGCTCAGGAGCAGGCCGACCTGCTGACGCACGCGGGTTTTCCGCTTGAACACCGTCAGGACGTCAAACTGCCTGATGGATCGGCCGACGTCCGGCAGGACATTGAACTGACTTCCAACCGCGGCGACTGCCTGTGTCATGTCGGGTTGGCGCGCGAGATCGCGGCAATATCAATGCGGCAATTCAAGGAGCCGCATGCTTCGCCCAAGGCGGGCGGGCCGCCGGCGTCATCGGTGGCCAAGGTGACCAACCGCGAACCGGCCTTATGTCCGCTCTACACGGCGCGAATCATCCGCGGCGTGAAGGTCGGACCTTCCCCGGCGTGGCTGGCCAACCGACTGCTCGCACGCGGCGACATTCCCCGCAACAACATCGTTGACGCATCGAACTTCGTTCTCTTTGAACTGGGCCAACCCACGCACGTGTTCGATCTCGCCAAACTGCGTGGCTCGCCTCCTGAAATCGTTGTGCGCAAGGCGAAACCCAATGAGCCGTTCCTGCCCATCGGCGAAGGCGCTGCTGAGGTGAAATTGACGGGCGATGACCTG
>CAMPIL010000073.1 GCA_946886375.1 uncultured Phycisphaerales bacterium | reverse complement strand
CATCGGGATCGAGGATGGTGATGACGCGTTCGCCGAAGCGTTCTGATTGCTCGACCCCTTCCGCCCCACGTTCGCGCAATCGATCCACCCAGAACTGCGTTGCAGTTGAAGGGATGGCGAACGCCGCCGCGCTGACCTGTGGCGGGCCGATTCTGCCGCGCGCGATGCCAGGCCACACGAAAAACGTCATGATCGTGCCCGGTCGGCCGAGTTCGTCGCCGTAGTAGAGGTGGTAACTGCTGGGATCGTCGAAGTTGACGGTCAGTTTGACCAGCCTCAGGCCGAGCACGCCGGTGTAGAAGTCAATGTTCTTCTGCGCATCGGCGGTGATGGCGGTGACGTGATGAATGCCGGTGACGGCGGGCGTGTTCATTGCAAAATCCTAGGTCATGTGTTCTGGGCTTGATCTGCAAGCACGATGAACACCGATCTGCGTTCGCGCGGTTGGATGTTGCGAGTGCGATGGCCGCGGCCGGCGGTGTCTTCCATGAGCAGGACATCGCCGCCGTGGAAGATGCGCTTGCGTGGCTCGCCGCTGGACACCTCGATTTCGATTTCGCCATCCAGCAGCACGATGAACTGCCGCTGCGGCGCGGTATGCCAGTCGTAGTCGTACTCCGGCGGATTGGCGCGGAAGATCACGCTGCCGGCGGGAATGGGATCAGACAGCCGACCGATCTGGCCTGCATCGTGGAGCGCGATTTCGAGTTCACCGAAACGGCTCCCGCCATGCTCATCGGCATAGATGCGCGTGATTCTCATGCGCTCGCCCCGGCTGGCGAAGCGAGCATGCGCATCAGATAGGCACGCGCGATTTCGAGTTCCTCCTCATTGATCGTGTGCGACATCCCGGGATAGCGGCGCACCTCGACGATCGCGCCCATGCGCTCGAACACCGCCTGAGTTTCCAGCACCCGCGCGAACGGCACGTGCGGATCGGGATCGCCGGAGCCAAGGAAGATTGGTGTTCCGTCAAACGATCCCTCGTAGTCGCGCTCGTGTGGAGCGGCCGGCCCGATCAATCCGCCGGTAAACGCAATCACCGCGCCGTAGCGGCGTGGATGCCGGGCCGCGTATTCGCAGCACAAACACGCGCCTTGCGAAAAGCCAAGCAGCGCGAGGTGTTCGCTCTGCATGCCGGCGTTGAGCGCCTCATGCACGCACGCATCCACCTTCGCAAGGGCTGAATCCAGATAGGGCTGATTCTGTTCGATCGGCGCAAGAAACGAATATGGATACCACGTATTCCCCGCCGCCTGCGGCGCGAGCGCGGCCAACGATGGCAGGTTAAGCCAGCGGTAAATGTCAAGAATGCTCTGCGCGGTTGCGCCGCGACCGTGAAGAAGAATCAGTCCGCCCGCCGCGGATTCAAGCGCAGGCCCGGCACGCTCGATGGGCGTGGAGGCGTGCGGATCAGAGCTCATCTCGCGAGAATGATCGAGCATGCTTATCGCCTTAGACTCTGACAACTCCGCACGCACGCTCGCCCGCCACCCCTGTCGATGCAGCGATCGACAGCGATGAAGAAGTGCAGGCAGGCTGGCTTCATCGCGGATTGTACGACGCACATTTCCGCAGGGCTTCGTCACGCGATGACTCTTCATTCTCGAAGAGTTTGATGTTCCATCCCGATGCAAATCTGTTGGAGAGATCGCCTACTCCGGCCCGGTCTGTTCGAGATTCTCAAGCGACGGTCCAATTCGGCGGCCGACGTACTTGAATGAATCCGCCAGCAGCAATGCGAACACGATGGTGGCGCACGCCAGAAGCACAGCGGTGATCGTGTGTCGCGGCCGCCATCGTTTCAGTGTTGGGGCCGCCGCGATCAATCCCAGCAACGCAGCGATCACGGTGACGGCATCAAAACTTGCCCGCTGCCAGTAGCTGCCGCCCAGATGAATCCACATGCCGAACTCATCGAAGGTCAGCGCCAGGCCGACGCCATAGAGACTTGTTGTCACGGCCAGCCGACGGCCGGTGGGTCGCGCCAGCAGCAGGTAACCGCCCACTCCTGACAAGAGAAAGATTCCATAATTCAGATGATGGACGTGAGTGCCGCCCAGGTGCAGGTACAGGTCGGGGATGCGCCGCGACATGATGAGGAACACGAGCACGCGCGCGGCGATGAACGTAAAGAGGAAGGCGACCAGCACCCGCCGGGCGATCAAAGCCACGTCCGAGTTAGGTGAAACCTGCGGCATCACTCGAACATCATCGAAATCAGTTCGCGGCAAGCCGATTGGTCAGCGCCTCAATGGCCACTGGTCATTTCGCGACGGCTGGCCTCGAACAAGAACCAAGTGCGGCGTTCGGTTTCATCAATCCACACTTCAATCAGGCTGGCGGTGGCGACGTCGCGGCCTTCATCGCAGACGTCGTGGGCTTCACGCAGTCTTGCGGCAGGCGTCTTGTTGTCCTCGCACAGTTCGGCGAGCATGTCCTCGGGTTCCACGTAGGCGGCGTCGTTGTCGAAGATGCGCTGCAGCCGCGCGATGTTGCCGATGGAAGTAAGCGTGCTCCCGCCGATTTTGCGGACGCGCTCGGCGATCGGATCGGTCATCGCAAAGATCTGGTCGGCCTGTTCGTCGAACATCAGGTGATAGTCGCGGAAGTGCGGCCCGGTGAGGTGCCAGTGAAAGTTCTTGGTCTTGAGGTACAGGGCGAAGACATCGGCGAGAATGGCATTCATCGCGCCGGTGATGTTGCGGACGTCGGCCGACGCCAGGTCGGTAGGCGTGGCAAGTGGTGACTTCTGTTGCTGCTTGAGTCGCCGAGTCTTGTTCGCGGCAGCGGTGGTCATGGGAGACTCCTTTGGTTGGTGAGAGGCGGACCGCCTGATGATACGCATTGGGCAAGGGCCTTGATGTGCGCGCGGTTGAGGCGATCCATTCAAGTGAAAATTCAAGTTACGGCAGAATGCCCTCGGATTTGGTTGGCGTCAAATCATAGAACCTATGCCGGAGCCTCAAGCCAATTTCACCGCAGCGGCGCAGTGATCGCAGAGGAGGAATTGACTGAGAGGAACAAGGCAAGGAATCGATGGCGCAGACTCAAAAGGACTGCTTCAATTCAAAAGGAGTGCACGGCTTCGAATCCCTCTTACCCAATCCGTATCACTCTTGTCTCATCTGTGTCCATTTGCGTTCATCTGCGGATCAAAAGTCCTTCTCTGCGATCTCTGCGGCGATGTCGTTGGAAGATGTGAATTGCGTCATCTGTTGAGGCGTTGGACGTCCTGTTCGTGCTTCGGCTTGGTCAAGGGCCTGCAATTGCCGCTGCTTTCCCTAACGCAGCGGCCTCAAACAGACGCGCCCCTGTTGTTGGGTGAATGACGATCAATGAGTTTGCTGGCGCGGAGATCGCCTTGCTCGACTTTATGTTTGAATGGCTTGAACACTCATTGACTCCCTTCCGGTCGGCTCGCATGATTCGGGGCGTGGTGCAAGGGTTTACTCGCGCCCGCCGACGTCAACTTCAAACTTCATTCATTCATTCGACGAGGGCAGTCCCATGACCACGATGACAAAAACCAAGGTGACCGATGTTGAATTGCAGCGAGCAGTCCTTGATGAGTTGAGATGGGAACCAAGTGTGGACCCGGCTGACGTTGGAGTTTCCGTGAAGGAGGGCGTCGTCACGTTGACCGGGCACGTTACTTCCTATGCAGAAAAGTGGGCCGCGGAGAAAGCCGCCAAGCGGGTCTACGGCGTCAAGGCCGTCGCCAATGAACTCGACGTCAAACTTCCCGGCGAGAACAAGCGGAGCGATGAGGACATCGCGATCGCGGCGGTGAATGCGCTTCGATCCAACATTCTCGTTCCTGATGACAAGATCAAGGTGACGGTGAGCGATGGTTGGGTCGAACTGGAAGGCGAAGTGGAATGGCAGTATCAGAAGACCGCTGCGGAAAACTCCGTTCGCTACCTGACCGGCGTCAAGGGCGTTTCCAATCTCATCAAGGTGAAGCCGCGCGTGTCGCCCTCGGAACTCAAGGCAAAGATCGAAGATGCGTTCAAGCGCGCCGCCACACTCGACGCGTCGCGCGTCACCGTGGAGGTGGATGGCAACAAGGTGATTCTTCGCGGCACTGTCCGCTCGTGGGCGGAAAAGGAGGAAGCCGAACGCGAGGCTTGGGCCGCTCCAGGCGTCTACAGCGTCGAAAACCTCATCACCGTTGAACCGTGGTGAGCGCTGCACGCGCCAGTGCGAACGGGCGCGATGAACGATGATCGGGTTGGAATTGCGACTGCACGGGCCGGACACGATTGATGAACCTGATCGTGTCCGGCAAAGGCGAATGACACGCCATGAACACGATGACGGATCAGTCCATTTCGGACCTTCAGATTCAGCAGGACGTGCTGTATGAGTTGGAGTGGGAACCAAGCGTGCATGCCGCTCACATTGGCGTCTCAGTCAAGAACGGCGTCGTGACGTTGAACGGGCATGTGTCATCGTACGCGGATAAATGGATGGCCCAGGAGGCGGCTCAGCGCGTTCAAGGTGTGAGGGCGGTCGCCAATGAACTGAGCGTCAAATTACCCGGCAGCGGCCAGCGGACCGATGAAGACATCGCGATCGCGGCGGTGAACGCGCTTCAATCCAATGTCTTGCTTCCTCATGACTCGATCAAGGTGACCGTCAGCGACGGCTGGCTCACGCTTGAGGGCGAAGTGAAATGGGGTTTTCAGAAGAAGTTGGCGGCAAATGCCGTCCGAAACCTCGCGGGCCTCAAGGGCGTCAACAATTTGATCCAGGTTCGGCCGCACGTGTCGCCTTTGGAAATCCAATCCCGGATCGAAGAGGCGTTGAGGCGCAGCGCCTCGCTCGGGCTTCGACACATCGACGTCTCGGTGAGCGGGGGCAAAGTGACGATCTCAGGAATCGTGCGGTCGTGGATCGAGAGAAAGGAAGCCGAGCGCGCCGCCTGGTCGGCTCCGGGCGTGTGGAGCGTAGAAAACTGCATCTTTGTGGAGCCGTGACGACCTTGCATCCCACTCCTTACCACAGGCGGTGAAAGCATGAGCATAGAGACCCTTGACATTCCGCGGAGCCAGTGGCAGAACAGTCTGATTGACCTGAGCAGGCAATACCAGGGTTGGGCCGTGATCCTGGAGGAGATGCTCGGCGAACTGGGCGACCAGTACGCCAGCAAGGAGATGCCGCTGCAGGGATTGAGTTTGGAAACCAAAGGCTCAGAAAAAGGCGACATCCTGGTCGAACTCGGCGATTCACCCCACGAATACATGGTTCACCATGTCGATCATCCCAGTGCGCTGCGCGTCACCGTCACCAAGCCCGGCGATGAGGCCGACATTGAAATCGAATCCGAAGACGGCACGACCACCATCGTTCGTCTTCGGCGGCGCGAGGCATTGCCCGGCCAAACCAAGAAGGACATGCCCGCGAAACGGTCCGGCAAACAGGCGCGGCGGCCGTGAATCTCTGCAGCGCGGCGCATTCATGTGACAGGAGGAGGGATTGATTTCCCATGATCAGCGCGCGTGCAACTTCAGGCGATCAGGTGCATGCAGACAGCAGCGTGGTGGAGGTGCATGTCCGCGAACTGAGCCAGTTGTTCGACTCGTTGGACCCTTCGCCGTTTCACGAAAAGGTGCTTGACCGCGACGCCGAGGAGTACATCGTCAGCCGACTGAAGGAACTGCCGAAAGCCCCCGCCGCGCTGATCGTGTATCTGGACAAGCCGGCCGGTCTTCCGAATGAGGGGGATGTGCTGGGCGAGGCGATCCGCGAGCACTTTGCCCGCCGATCGCAGATGTTGCGATGGGAACTCCGCCGGCTCCTGCGGCGGGGCTGGATCAGCCTCGCGATCGGATTGTCGTGCGTCGCGGCATCGCTCATCGGCGGCGAGGCCGTCGTGCGAATCATGGGCCCGTCGCCGCTGGCGCACGTGCTGCAACAGAGCATGTTGATCGGCGGCTGGGTCGCCATGTGGACGCCGCTGGAAATCTTTCTGTATGACTGGTGGCCTTTGATCGGGGAGCGGCGGGTGTACGACCGACTCAGCCGCATGGCTGTGAAAGTCGTTTACACCGGCGGCCCATCAACGGTCAGGCCGGAATCTCGCGTGGCCGCGGAGGCGGCAGGCGATGACATTCGCGGCGGAAACGCAAATCGATCCACGGATCGCCAGAGCGCGGTGCACCTGGTCAAGCAGCGCACGGGCGAGGAACTTGGACGAATCTCCGAGAGCGAACTGACGGTCTTGCAGGAAGAGCTCGAAGAAGAAACTTTCGCTGGCGACTATTCCCGGATCGATCCGGAACTCATCGACACACTCGCGCAGCGTCCAGACGCGACGCCGCAGCTTGTCGATCTGCTCCGCGTCGTGATGCGCGACAATCCCGCTGAAGTTGACTTGATGTTCCAGCGACGCGGCCAGCCTGCGAAACCACTGTGCCGAGTCGGGAACGGAAACAAAGGGAAAGACGACCATGACATGGCATGAAGCGCACTCGAAGGCTCTGACTTACTTCGATCGGCAACGCCCTGCCGTGTTTCACAACTCAACCCAGGAGATCACTCATGATCATTCCGTTTACTGACAGCATTGGTGCGACTCCCATTTACATCAACCCGCGATACGTCCTGAGTGTGCGTCCCGATCCGACCGACCCCAATCGCATCACCCTCGTGAAACTTGAGGACGGCGAAACCATCCGCATCCAGGGCGAGCACAGCGAAGTCGCCGAGCGGCTCGCCAAGGCAGCATAGTGAGTACCCGTCACCACATCGCACACAGTCCATCATCCAACCGAAAGGCTCGCATCATGAATTGCAGAAACACAATCTCCAGTGCGTTGACCGCACTTTCGTTCATCCTCTGGCTGGAGTGCAGTTCGAGCGCTCTGGCGCAGCAATCCGACGGCACATCCGCAGAGTCGCGCGCCCAAAGCAATGCTCAGGCTCAGCCTGACATTGAAAGGCAACGACAGCAAGCCGAGCAACAAGCCCAAAGCGCGATCGACCAGGATGCCGCCGCCGCAATTCAAGAGACTCAGAATGCGATTCAGGCGATCGCCAACGGCAATACCGATGAGGCGATGGCGGCGCTCGAACGGGCGACTGGGAAGATCAACATCCTCACCGCGCGCAATCCCGCGGCGGCACTGCTGCCCGTGGATGCCGAGGTCGAAGTCATCGAAACCGCGCCGATGGATGTGAAGGCGATCCGACAGCGCGCCAAGGCCGCCGAAGACGCCGTTGAGTCCAGGGATTTTCCCGCGGCGCGCGTGCTGCTGGCCGGACTGGTCAGCGAGATTCGCATCCGCACCTATCACCTGCCGCTGGCCAGCTATCCCAGCATGTTGCGCGATGCCGCGCGGTTTCTCAGCCAGAACCAGACCGAAGAGGCAAGCGACCTGCTTCGGATCGCCCTGAATACGCTCGTCATCATCGAGCGCGTCGTGCCGCTGCCGATGGTGGTCGCGCAATCGGCGATCAACGAGGCCCAAGCCCAAAGCCAGAGCAACAAGGATGAGGCGCTGAGGCTGGTGACCATCGCCCGAAACGAACTCGAACGTGCCAAGGAACTCGGCTACGCCGGCAACGATCCCGAATACGACGCTCTGCGAAAGTCCATTGATGATCTGGAGAAACAACTCAAGTCTGATCAGGAAAGCGGTTCGGCCTTTGCCCGGCTCAAGGAAAAATTATCCTCATTCTTCAAGCGACACTCCGAGACCGAAAGAAGATCAGACGCTACGCGATAAAGCGGTTTCAATGCACACGTGGCACGGCGTCATTCCCGCGCATTCCGGGACTGAACCCAGTCCGCGCGCACAAGGCGCCACCTCCAAGTCCGTCGGCGGCTCGGAACTAGTTTGGCTGAAACCGAATGCCACAGCCGCCGCTGCGATAAGAATGATCGTGAAAACTGCTCGATGAATGAATCGCGACTTGAGGTGAGGGAATCACCCCCAGTTGTTGATCACCATCAGCAGATCAATCACATTGACCTGGCCGTCACCACTTGGAGGCGGAGCGATGTCGGCTGGGCACGTGATGCCGCAGGCGCCCCAGCCATTGATGACCGCCAGCAGATCGTTCACATTCACCTGACCGTCGCCGTTGATGTCGGCGGGCGAGCACACCGGTCCGAAGCGGCGCCAGTTGGACATGGTTCCGTCACGATGATCGATGCGGCCGCCCGTGATGAGATAGCCGTTGTGGACCCAGATGCCTGAGGTAATGGAGTCGGTCGTTCCGCGATCGGTTGCCATCGATTTCCACGTCGTGCCGTCGAATCGGACGAGATGGTCGGAATCGGTGATTCCTGCGGGGTCCTCGAACATGCCTGCGACGACCAACTCGCCATTGAAGACCGCGTAACCGGAGATAATGAGGCCGATGCCATTGGGATTCCAACTCCAACCCGGCAGGGGCGTCCACGTTGAGCCGTTGTATGCGTGTGGCGTTTGCGCGCCGGAGATGAGTTTGCCATTGAAGACAGTCATGGAGAAGCCGTTGAAGCCGCCGGGGACCGCGTGCCACTGTGCGCCATCCCAGCGCTGCATGCCGTTGAGGCCTGTGAACACCGACACGTACAATTCGCCGTTGTACACAGCCATCGAGAACACCTGGCCAACGCCGGCGCCCATCGCATGGAATTGCTTGCCATCCCAGCGCGCGATGTTGAAGCAGGGCATGCCGCCGGCAACGGTGAAATCACCAGCGATAATGAGGTCGCCGTTGTACACCGCCATGGCATGGATGCGCGGTATCTCGCTGCCGGAGACCCCACCGCCCACATCGCTCCAGGTTCCGGTATCGCCGTTCCATTTCGCGATGTGATGCACCGGCACGTTGCCACCATCGGCGTAGAAGAAGTGCCCTCCAACGTACAACTCATCGTTGTAGACAGTCAAGCAATCAGTGATTGGCATGGGCAGATTGTCGATGCCGCCTCCTAATGGATGCCATTCCTCGCCGTCCCAGCGCGCGACGCCTCTGGCTTCCACGTCGCCGGCCGATTCAAACACGCCGGTTGCGATGAGGTCGCCGCGATACGTCGTGAAATCACTTGGTGTCCAGTTGAATCCACGGCCAAAGCGGTCCCATGATTGCGTGGCGTCGGACCAGCGCGCGATGCCGCTCGCGGTGCGATCGGCGATCCGGCGAAAAAACCCGACGGCGATGAGTTCATCGTTGTAAACGGCGAAGTTTGATGCTCCGCTACCTCCGAGGAATCCGCCGTCCATGGCCCCCCACTGCTGGGTTGCAGTGTCGAAACGAGCCAAGCCGATGACCTGCTGGCCGCCAAGCGTGACGACAAAGCCGCCGGCGGCGACGATGTCTCCGTTGTAGGCGACCAGATCGCCGACGGCGAAGAGCGTGCCGTTGCCGACCGGATGCCAGTTGGCGCCGTCCCAGCGCGCAACGCCGCGCGTGTTGGGCACGCCGCCGGCCAGTGTGAAGTTGCCGCCGACATAAAGATCATTGCCAAGAACAGCCAAGCCGAACCCGTTTGCATTGAGACCGGTTCCGAGCGATTGCCAGATCGAGCCGTTCCAGCGGGCAATGTTGTTGACAGGCACGCCGCCTGCGGAAGTGAATTGACCCGTGGCGATAAGTTCGCCGTTGTACACGATGACGTTATTAATGGGACCGTTCATGCCCGCCGGGCTTCCCAGCGGCAGCCAAGTTGTTCCGTTCCAGCGCGCGATGCGGTTGACGACTGTTCCGCTGCCTGTCGTTGAGAAGATTCCAGTGGCAATCAGTTCGCCGTTGTATTCCGTGATTGAACCGACAGCCCCATTAAGTCCGGCTCCCAGCGCATGCCATTGCTTGCCGTCCCAGCGTGCGATGCTGTTGGCTGGAACATCGCCGGCATGCGTGATCATGCCTCCGACGATGAGATCGTTTTGATAAACGCCGAGCGAGAAGACGGTCCCCTGGTCAATGGCGTTGCCCTGCTTGTCGACGTCAAAAAAGCCGTCAATGCCGCCAGCCAGATCCTCCCAGCGGCCAGTTTCGGGGTTGAGCGCCGCGATGCCGTCAACGATGCTGTCGGTCATGTACCTGAAGAGACCGCCCGCGACGAGGCGCGATTGCTGAGGTCCAGCGCCGTCGGGATCCCATGTCGTCACTGCGTACACCTCCGGCTCGACACCCGCGCCCGGGAAGCCGTCGGTCTTGATCCAATCGACCGGACACTGCGCAGCGACGGGCGCGCCGATGACTGCGCATGCCAGAAGTGAAAACCAACGGTTCATGGAAACGGCAGAGTAGATAAACGACTTCATGTAAGAATCTCCCGGGATGACGCATCATCCTCTGATACTGAGCACGAACAGCAAATCTTCGAGATCGACGACGCCGTGAACCTTCAGCAAACCAGATCAGCCCTTGCTCATCTCTCAGCGCCAGATGTCAAGCGGTCCGCTCAGTATGGCACTTTTCTCAGAAAAGTCACGGAAGTTTTCCAACTTTCCATCCAAGCGGGTTTTTCATGCGATATACTTGGCTCAGAGCCCTATGGGAGGGCTGGAACGTCGAGTGCCGGAACAAGCCAAAAAATGCGCACCATCGAAGCCCGTATCAATGAAGTCGGCCGCGATTTGGCTGAGGCGTTCGGCAGGGTCCTCCAGGCCATTCCAGGTGGTCCTCACCGGCCTCAAAAACTTGCACACCAGCTGGGCGTGAACACAGTCTTGACCAGCCGCCTGCTGAAAGCGGCCCAGCAGCGCGATCCGATCGTGGTGGCCCATGTGATCCCGGGTCCAGAGCCGCTGCGGCGTCTGTTGCGCGCCGCGGGAAAAAAGAAGGTCGATCGGGCGCTGATCCGCGAGGCGCTTGCGGCTGTCGATCGCTTTCAGCAACTGATCGACGCCGAAGCCGGCGATCGAAGCGCGTTCGATGCGATCATCAGCGGCTGGCTTCCCGATGCGCGCGAGAAGGTTGAACTCATCGCCAAGCAGTCGGTCTATCGCGGCGCCAGTCACCTTTTAGGAACGATGTGCGATGTCGCGCATTACACGGTGATTGTCCATCCAAGCGCGCGCAGCGAAGTACGAGCCGATCAAATCTTCATCAACAACATTCGAGGCCTTCGCCGCGTGAGGCCTGGCGCGATCGTGAATTACGACACCATCCGCGCCGACTCGCCAATGCTGACGATCAGCGGTGAACCGGTCGACCATTTGCGCGGCCTGCTGCTGGAGCAGTTCTGCAGTTCGCCCCTGCCGCAGTTGCAGGTGACTCGCCACGGCGATGTCGCGCAGTACACAATTGACAGCCAGGATGTCGGCGCACGATCCGCCGTTGACCTGGTCCACGCGACATACCTGCCCGAAAATAAGCAAGTCCGCCTGCAGGCGAACGAGTCACCTCGCAAGACCGTGATGGCCATCGGCGTTGATCCACCCACGAGAACATTCGTCTTCGATGCGCTCTTGCACGAAGGAATCTTTCCGGGTCAGCAACCTGACTTGAACATCTATCGAACAGCCGGCGCTTTGAATCCTGGGCCTGATGGCCGCCGCGAGATGGATCGGCTTGACGTGCTGGAATCGATCCAGAACCTTGGCCGCGGGATTGCGAAGTTCCGCAGCACGGACACGCCCGCGTATCAGGACATGATTCTTCACGTGTGCGAGCAACGAGGCTGGGACGCGGACACCCTTCGCGGTTATCGGTGTCGAATCGAGTACCCGATGTACAGTTCAGAAGTCGTGTTCGGCTTCGAACTGCGGTGATTCCGTAATTCCATTGACCCCAAGTCGTGCCGTTCCAACGCTCAACATGATTGAGGCGTGGGCGGCTGACGCCGCGTCGATCAACGAGTGATCAGCGTTTGCGGCTTCGGTCGACGCTGAAAATGCGTTTCAACGGCGGGATTTGGCGATGCGTTCGACTTGTTCGAGATAGCGTGCGATATCCTCGCGCGGTTTGATTTCCTGCGCGCGGCGCAGCAGTGGAATGGCGTCGCCATATCGTCCCATCCCGATGAGCACCTGCGCGTGGCGAATTCGGGCGTTGGCCTCGAATGCCTCGATGCTCGCAGCCCGTTCGTAGTAGAAAATGGCGCGATCAGCGTCGTTCTGGGGCGCGCGGGAATAGTGCTGGCCCAGCAACATCAAGGCTTCGCCGTCCAGCGGATCAAGCGCGATAACTTCTTCCAGCACTCGTGCCGTCTCTGCGTTGCTTGAACCGTCAGCCATGCTC
>CAMPIL010000072.1 GCA_946886375.1 uncultured Phycisphaerales bacterium | reverse complement strand
AAATGGGACAGCACGCCGCCGTCGCTGCGGCCGACGCTCACGGTGTCCATGATCGCCGGGGGATTGCTGGGGCTGATCCTGGGCGGGCTGGTGCACACGCTCAGTGCGGCGGCAATCACAGCCCTGGGCGGCTCTCTCCTGTGGCTGTGCGGTCTGCAGGTGCTTGCGGTGCGGCTCGGCGCCGATGGACCATGGATGCCGACTTCCGGCACCACGTGGCTTGCGTTGTGGCTGATAACCAGCGCGGCCGGCGTGGTGATTCAGTGGACCTTCCGCAAGCGCAAAGCCGATAAACCGTCTGCGTGAAATGAGGCATGCGGGCCGAGACCTGAAATGCGCTGGCAGCGAATTGCACAACGCGTCTTGCCCGCCATCGTCGTTCCAAGACCGCACGCACGATTCAGACGAGGCACTTTCCAATGATGAACACTTTTTTTCTCGCCCAAGTCAGCACCTTCAGCCAAGCGCTCGAGCAGATGGACATCCTCACGCGGCCGGATCGACTGCTGGATGATCTTTCCAAGATGCCTCTGGTGCTGGCGTCGGTCATTCTCGTGGTGGGAATCCTGTGCGTGCTCAACGGATATCGCTGGCACAAATGGGTCATCGTGGCGATGGCCGCCATCCTGGGCATCGGCGTGGGACACATTCTGAGTCAACAGATGGGCAAATCGCTGATCGTGGCGATCGCGCTGGGCATTCTCTTCGCCACCATCGCCACGCCCATGCTGCGCTGGACGGTGGCGGTCTTTGGCGGCATGACCGGCGCGTTCCTGGGCGCCAACGCATGGACGCTGGTCAATGCCAGCCCTGCCGAGGCCAAATGGGCTGGCGCGGCCATGGGCTTTATCGCGATGGCTCTGCTCTCGTTCGTCATCTTCCGAATTGTCGTGGTGATGTTCACATCGATTGGCGGCGCGGCAATGATGGTGCTGGGCGGCATCACGTGCCTGATGCAGGTTCCCGGATGGGAACCGGCCATTCGCAACAGCCTCTCCACGAATCACCATCTCATTCCGCTGCTGGTGACCGTTGCGGCGGTGGCTGGATTCGTCATTCAGGAAAGCCGGGTGCGCGGTGCTGGTGGCGGCGGCGAACAGAAGGCGAAGTGACAGCCTACGCCAGCGACGCCTCACCGCCGACGGAGCGCGGCGTCGCTCCGGTGATCGCTCAATTGCTTCCGCTCTCGATTTGAATCGGCTCGCGGTTTTTTCGCGGCTTCGGCAGCGTGACGGCCCGTTCCTCGCCAAGCAGCTGTGACACCAATTCCAAGTACCGATCATCAAGCGCCGCACGCTTGAGAATCATGCCGCGGATCGGATTCTGTCTGCCGTTTCCCCACGGCTGCCCTTCCATGCTGTTCTTCAAGGCTTCAATATGCTCTCGCCCCTCCAGCGGCTTCTCACGGTCGGTCGTTGCGCGGATTTGCTCGTTCACGTTCGCCAATTCCGCTTCATACGCCGTCTCGAGCTCCAGAATGCTTCGCCGCGTTTGCTCGTCGAGGTCAGACATCTTCCTGACTTCAGCGAACATCTTGCGGCCTCGCGTGGTCACGTAAATGTTCGGATAACACGCCTTGAGCGCAGTCACGCGGAACGTTTCGCCAAGTTCTGGCCCCAAGGCGGCGGCGATTCGCGTCATGTGCTGCTGGTTCACGCCGCGCACGGCGACCCGCAGCGCGCTGACGCGGTCGACAATCGTGAGAGCTGCATCGGGCTTGCGCCGGACGATTGCCTCGTCAATCTTCCCTTCCGACGTGGCGATGTATCCATCGCGCTGCCGCAATGCCGTATCGAGCGTGATCTCATATGACTCAAGCGTTTCCCCGATCGATTGAAGTTGCTCATCGCGAAGTTTCATTTCGTCAATCACTTTCACCAGATCGATCGATTCGCCCGGCAGTTCGCCCTCGGGCAGATGGCGCTCGCGGTAGATCGCACGCTCGAACACCGGCCAGCGCTGCGATTGCACCTCGGCCAGAACCGCGAGCATTTCACTTACGAACTGAGCGCGCAGGCGCTGCTTGGATTGAATGAAATCCTCGACTTGGGCCATCATCTCCTCATGCTGGGCTTTGAGTGCTTCGTAGCCCGAGTCAATGTCGAATCGCGGTTTGGCCGCCGGCTGACCGGCATGCTTGGCTGCGTCCTCCGCCGCCAGGCGCTCAACCATTCTGGCGGCCACCTGATCCGCGCGCTCACGAATCTTGTCGATGATTTTCTGTGGAATTTCTTCGCCTTCAGGCGAATCGATCGTCACTTCCACCTTCACCTCCGGCGGCGGAGGCGGCGTGTTGGGATCGGGCGCAGCTCGGTGGATCGAATGGCCGACCTGCACATTTGATGTCGGCGGCAAATCGAGTTTGAACTCCTCGATGTTCATGCTCTCGGAGACATCGTCCTCGGGCCGCGCATCCGCCGGCTGCAGAGCCTCCAGTTCAGGCACATATTCCGCGTCGTTCTCATCCATCTGCGCCGCGAACTTCTTGGTGAGGGCGCGGAACTGCTCAAGATGTTTCTCGATCAGCGCACCAGCCAGATTCACCTGCTCTTGGCTCAGCACCAGAGTTCGTGTCATGAGGGGAAGATCGCGCGCTGTGAAGTCGGGCGTACGCAGGACTTTATAATCAGGAAGAGTGAGCCTCAGGACTTCGTGCGTACCGTCAGGCTTGCCCCACATCATCACTTGTGCCCGACCCTGGCCAAGCGCAGGTGATGCGGCGAACGCGATCACAGTGAGCGCGATGAGTTCTGAAATGAACGTCAATCGACCGCGTGAAATTCTCATGACCAGACTCCTGCCCCGCTTCCCGACGGCCACAAAAAAATACCACCAATCGAGTCGGCGGTTGCGACCTTGGCTAAGTTGCTGAGGTTCGAATGCGTCGCGTGATCTTCACACGTTGAGGCCAGGTGACAGCCCGAATCGATTCACTTTTCCGGATGACGGCCGCTGACGTAATCGATGATCGCCTGCACTGTGACCTCAAGGTCTTCCAGACGGTCAACCTTGCGATAGTGAACGCTTTCGGTATCGCCTCGGCTGGGATCAAAGACCCAGACGCGCACCTCGTCCGGGGTGCGCCAGCAATTGACTGAAATGTTGATGGGCGCGTTGCCCGGCTTGAACAGAACGGACCATTGATACACATTGGCCCGGCACTGAGGTTCGCCGAATAGATCGGTCAATCGCGCAGCGACCTTGTCGCGCAGAGTGATGTCATCCTCAATGGGCATTTCCACAGGGGGCAATCTTACCGTGAAACCGCGGCGCAAACGTGCAAAACGCAAGTGCCTGCTGAATTCCAACCTGGAGAATGCCCCGCCCGCCTTGTGGAAGGCTACGGCAGGTTCAGTTCGCTGACGCCCGGACCAGCCGGATCGGGGGTTTTCGCTTGAGTCAACAGTGCGCCGGTGGTTGAAGCGCGAAACAGCGGCGAGACGAACGCCGGCAGCAGGACCACCGCTGCCGCTGTGACGATGCCTGCGATACGGGGCCACTTCACGGGGCTGGGCACGATCGTTTCCGCCTGCGCACTGGGCTTGCTCATGATCGGCAGCGCGATGAGGCGCAGGTAATACCACGCGCTGATCGCGCTGTTGAGGCCAGCAATCACCACCAGCGGAATGTGACCGGCCTGCACGCCGGCGATGAACAGGTACAGTTTGCCCCAGAACCCAAGCAGCGGCGGCACGCCAAGCAGCGAGCCGGAGGCCAGCGCCATCACCACCGCCATGCCCGGATGCTTGAAGCGCAACCCGGCGAGATCGTCCATCGATTCGATTTCCTGGCCTCGCCGCTCCAGCCCCGCAAGCACTGCGAACGCCGCGGTGTTCATGATGCCGTAGGCGAGCAGATAGAACAGCACCGCGTTGATGCCGTTGTTCGCCGGCCCGGCAATGACGCCGATGAGCATGTACCCGCTGTGCGCGATCGAACTGTACGCCAGCACGCGCTTGACCGATTTCTGGAGAATCGCGCCGACGTTGCCCAGCGTCATGGTCAAGACGGCGATCATCCACAGCGTGGTCAAAATGGGCTGGGGCAGGCCCTCCACGCCGTGCGGTCCGTTATGGCCCGACCATCCCATGGTGCTCAGCAGCAGGATGATGCCGATGAACCCCGCCGTCTTCGGCACAAATGCCAGGAACGCGGTTACGGGAGATGCAGCGCCTTCGTACACGTCGGCGGCGTAGAAGTGCATCGGGGCGGCGGCGATCTTGAAGCCGATGCCCAGCAGCGCGAGGATCATGCCGATGATGCCGAGCATGTTGATCCCGCCGTCGGCCGCTTGCGCTTGAAATGCGTCGCGCATGTCGGTGAGGACCATTGTTCCCGCGGCGCCGTACAGCAGCGCGAAGCCGTACAGGAACATCGCTGTCGCCATCGCGCCCAGGAAAAAGTACTTCACTCCGGCTTCCTGCGCACGACGGGAGGGCCGGCTGATCGCCACCATGATATATGTGGGCAGCGATGTGAGTTCCAGCGAGAGGAACAGCCAGATCAGGTCATTGGCGTTGCACGTCAACATCACGCCGATGAGGCTCAGCATGAAGAACGCGAAGAACTCGCCACGGTTGGCCCGCATGGGATCAAACGCAATCCGCCCGGAGGCCACGGCGGCTTCCATTCGCCGATCGATCATTCCCACGCTGACCATCGCCAGCACAATGCCCATCAGGCACACAACCATCTTCACGTACTTGCCCAGCATGGGCATGATCAGAAAGTCGTGATTCTCCAGCAGCCGCCGGCCAAATTCACTGTCGTACACCAGCGGCGTCAGCGCGAAACCAAGACCCAGAAACACCGAGGTCATCAGCGGCAGCAGATCGCGCACGCGCTTGGAGGGCGACAGCCCCATGATGAACACCACCACCACGCCGACGAAGATCGCCATCTCCGGCAAGAGGAACCAGAGTTTCTGCACCATGGCGTTTGTCTCAACCATCGATGGCGACTCCGGCTTGATCGAGCGTTTCGTGACTGGCCGAGGCGGCCGCGTCGGCGGTCAGCGGCTGGTCCGCGACGGCGCGTACAGTGGCCGGATACACGGCCAGAACATTTTCGATGGGTTGTTCCATGGCATTGGTGAGCGTGTCGAACTTCAAACCGATGTACAGGCACAGAATGGCTAGCGGCGTGAGCACGCCGATTTCGCGCAAGGTGAGATCGGCCGGCAACGCAGAATGTTCACCTGCGTGATGGCCGTGGGCATCACCGTGGGGTTCCTTCAGCGGTCCCCACACGACTTTGCCGACCATCAGCAGCAGGTACATTGCTGCGAAGATCATGCCGACGCCGGCGAACGCGGCGTACCAGGGTCCCAGTACGCCGGGATATGAAGTGTTGTCGCGAGTCGCGGCGAACGCGCCGATGAGGCAGAGGAATTCGCTGACGAATCCGTTGAGCCCCGGCAGGCCCACCGAGGCCAGCACAAAGAAGACCATGAAGAACGCCCACACCGGCATGCGCCGCGCAAGGCCGCTCAGTTTGTCCATGTCGCGCGTGTGGTATCGCTCGTAGATCATTCCCACCAGGAAGAACAACGCTCCCGTGGAAAGGCCGTGATTGAGCATGTACAGCACGCTGCCCTGCACCCCCAGCGGATTGAGCGCGAACAGGCCAAGCACGCAGAAACCAAGGTGGCTGACCGATGAATACGCAACGAGTTTCTTGATGTCGGTCTGCACCCAGCAGATCAGCGCCGCGTACAGAATGCCGATGACCGCCAGCACCGCGATGAACGGAGCGTATTCGACGACTGCGGTGGGAACCATCGGCAGCACGAATCGGTACATGCCGTAGGTTCCCAGTTTCAAAAGCACCGCAGCCAGCACCACCGAACCTGCGGTGGGCGCTTCGGTGTGGGCCAGCGGCAGCCACGTGTGCAGCGGGAACAGCGGAACCTTGACCGCGAAGCCGGCCATGAGCGCCAAGAGCACCCACGCCTGTTCGTGCGCGCTCATGCGGGACGCAAACGCCGTGAGCGTCGCAATATCAAATGACCACGCATATGCGTGCGACGCCGCGTGTTGCCACGCCACGTACAACAAGCCCGCCAGCGCGATGAGCGAACCCGTGAAGGTGTAAATGAAAAACTTGTAAGACGCCCGCGCCCGGTCCGTGCTGCCGTAGATGGCGATGAGGAAGAACATCGGCACGAGCGTGAGTTCAAAGCAGATGTAGAAGAAGATCAGGTCACGCGCGACGAAGACCCCCACCATCGCCGCTTCGATGATCAGCAGCCATCCGTAGTATTCGCGCAGGCGATCCGTGATCGCGGTGAACGATCCCCACACGCACAGGGGCATGATCAACGTGGTGAGCAGGACCAGCAGCAGCGACACGGCGTCGGCGCCGAAACTGAGGTTCACGCCGAATTGATCCAGCAGCGGCACAGAGCCGACCAGGCGGAAGCGACCGTCGTGCCACGCGTCGCGCAAACTCATGCAGATGAAGATGCTCACGATGAACGTGATGAGCGTCGCCACCAGAGCGATCCACTTGGCGTTTCGCGCCGGCGCGAGAATGACCCCCAGCGCTCCCGCCAGCGGAATCAGCAGCAGCAGAGAAAGCGACATCAGCCGTGTCCTCCCAGCATCGCCAGCAGCCAGGGTCGAATCTGCGGCATGACAATGACCACCAGCAACACCGCCAGCGCGACGCCGCCTGCCATGGAAATGGCGTAGGACTGAAGAACGCCGTTGGTCAAGGGCTGGAACGCGCGGCCGAGCCAGCGGGGAGCGCGGGCGGTTCCATCCACGAAGATCAAGTCGATCACGTACTTGTCAAACAGATACAAGGCGTGGCTGAACACCCAGAGCGGCCAGACGATCAGCGCGTTATAGATTTCATCCACGTACCACTTGTTCTCCATGGCGGTGGGCAGCCAGCGGGTGGCGGGGTTGGCCAGCAGCGCGGCCCGCAGCGCGTCGGCGGAACGACGGCTGGCGAGATGGAACCACCACGCGATCGCGATGCCAACGATTGCGATGCCGCCGGAAACGAAGTACATCGCCGTGTGCGGATCAAGTCCAAGGAATGAGCCGTGCGCCGCCTCGGCATGAACGGCTTCGCCAGGTGACGCCGCGCCGGGCAAGCCGGCCGCAGCGGTGGAATGCGCAACCATGTTCCACACCCAGCCGCCGTGGGTAGACGGAATCGCCGCGAGAATCGCGCCGATCGCGATCACCACCAGCACCAGATTGATCGCCCAGCCCGGGGCATGCGGCTTGTCATGTGGCTGATGAGCCGACTCGTGCGCGGCTTCGGCATCCACGTGATCCGGCGTGTGGCCATGTCCTATGGCATGCGCATCATCGTGAGCGTCGTGATGCTCACCGCCCATCTCGTATTGCACCGGACCGGCACACACGCGGAACCACACGCGGAAGGTGTAGTACGCGGTGAGGCCGGCGGTGAACAGCAGAATCCATCCCAGGATTTCGAAGCCCGGTCCGTGCGTCACAAACGCTTCGGCCAGAATGGCGTCCTTGGAGAAGAATCCGCTGGTGAACGGGAACCCGGCCAGGCACAAGCAGCCGATGAGCATCGTGTAGCTGACGATCTTCCAGCCTCGCAAGCGACGCAGGCCGGAGAGTTTGCGCAGATCGAGCTGCCCCGCAAAGCCGTGCATGATCGCTCCGCAGGTGAGAAAGAGCACCGCCTTGAAGAAGGCATGCGTGAACACGTGGTATGCCGCGCCAAACGTGGTCATCACGCCGATGCCTACGAACATGTACCCCAACTGCGAGACGGTGGAGTACGCCATAATGCGCTTGATGTCGTACTGGGCCATGCCGATGGTTGCGGCGAGCAGCGCGGTGAATCCGCCGATCCACGCAACAGTCGGAAGCGCGTACGGGTGCAGTTCCATGACTGGGAACATGCGTGCCAGCAGGTACACGCCCGCGGTGACCATTGTTGCCGCGTGAATAAGCGCGGAGACCGGCGTGGGTCCTTCCATGGCGTCGGGCAACCACACGTAGAGCGGGAACTGAGCGCTCTTGCCGAACGCGCCGAGCATGAACAGGAAGGGAATCGCCTTGACCTGCCACCCGCCGACGGATTCTTCGCCCGTGATGCCATGCAGATGGGCAAAGAGTTCCGCGTACTGCACGGTGTCGAAGTAAACCCACGTCAGCCAGATGCCCAGAGCCAAGCCAAGGTCGCCGATGCGGTTCATGATGAACGCTTTTTTCGCCGCGGCGACGGCGCTGGGCCTGGTGTAGTAGTAGCCAATGAGCCAGTAACTCGCGAAGCCCACGCCTTCCCAGCCCAGGTAAAGCATCACGAGATTGTCGGCCATCACCAGCGCGCTCATCGCAAAGAGGAACACGCTCACGCCTGCGAAGAAGCGGGCATACCCCTTGCCGACATCCGGTTGCATGTATTCGCTGGCGTACAGCGCGATCAGCGTGCCCAGGCCCGTGACAAACAGCATCCACAACAGCGTCAGCGAATCGACGTACAACGAAAAGTTCGCAACGAATGATTTGCTTGCGCCGGCGGACTGCCAGTGCAGGTTGAACCATTCGAACAGCGGAATAACCACGGGCTCGGTGACCTTGAGGTACAGCGCGATAGTCACGGCAAACGAAGCGCCCAGACAGATCACGGTGATCCACGCCGGCAGTTTGCTGCGCACTTTCATCGCGGCGCAGACGCCGCACAGCGCCAAGGAGATCAGCGGCAGCCAGAGAATCCAGCCAGCCCATGAGGGACCAAGTTGAAGGACGGAAGTGCTCATCGTCGCGGCATCACTCTTTCAATTCCGACCAGGCCTCGGCGCTCAGCGTTTCACGCCGCCGATACAACAGCACCACCAGGCCCAGGGCCAGCGCGGCTTCGGCGGCCGCGACGGTGAGAATGAAGATCACGAACACCTGGCCTGAAACGTTGAAATGGAAGCGGCTGAACGCAATCATGGCGATCGCCGCCGCCTGAAACATCAACTCGGTGCACAGAAACATGATGATCATGTTTCGCCGCACAAGAAACCCAATCAGCCCGACCACGAAAAGCACTGCGCTGGTGATCAGATAATGCGCCAGCGAAATCTGGCTGAATGGCTCGAACGCGCCCAGGGTCAGCGGCAGCAGGTTCATCATCGCGCTCCCCCCGGGCCCGGAAAATGTTCCGGATGGTCATCGGAATGCAGCGCCAGCCGCCGCATGCCTGCGGCCTCGCGCACTTCATCCTCGCCGATTTCAATCTGCTTTCGCGCGAGCACGACCGCGCCGAACATCGCCAGCAGCAGGATCACGCCGGCCAGCTCCAGGCTGACGGGAAAATCCGCGACAAGGCTCAGGCCGACCATCTGCACGTTGCCGGGCAGGTCGTCGTCGGCCAGCGCCAGTTCAAAGGGCTGAGCCTCGCCCTTGCGCACTACATCCACGTAGGCAATGCCATCGCGCACGTGCACGCGCCAGTCAGGAGCAAGTTGCAGGTCAGGATTCTCCTGCTGCACGAGCCCGCGCACGTATTTGGGCATGGCGTTGAGTTCTTCCCATGCCTCCGCCGTGGCTTGGCTGGCGGTCTGCGCCGGTTCGAGTCGACCCACGCCGCCGAAGATCATGTTGGTGAAGATGGCCAGCATCACGAAGCCCACGGCCGCAGCCATGCCAGGCTCGCGCGGAACGCGGTCATAATCCGGCTCTGCGTTCTGTGGCGAGGCTCCGGTGCCGCGGGCCGATTCCGTCGGCGCCTGTTGCGCGAGCATGAGCACGAACATGTAGGTGATGAGAATCGCCCCTGCGTAGACGATCACCAGCGCAAAGGCGATGAACTCAGCCTGCAGCAGCAGGAACAGCCCTGCGGAACTCAACACCACCATGACGAAATACAGCGCCGAGTACACCGGCCTGGTGTGCGTGATCATCCGGACAGCCGAGGCCACCGCGATGAGACTGAAGATCATGAAGATCACCGGAGGGCGGATGTGTCCATCGCCTCCAGCCGGCGCTGGGAGAAATCGTCCGGCTTCCAGGATCAGCCAGCCAAAGGCCCCCAAGCCAACGATGATGCCAACGGTTTTCAACGGCCGCGAAACCGGTCTCAAAAGCAGGTAGAGGCCGGCAGCCCCCAGCACACACGCAAGATAGGGAAGAACAGGGTTCATCAAGGATGGGCAAAATACGCCGCCGTACGATATCCCGCAACCGACTTTGTGCAAGATTTCACAACTGGCGGGCTGATGCACCTTTCACCACCCCAAGTCTTGTATGCCCACCGCCTTTTCCGCTCCCGAATGGTGTAGCAGCCAGAGGCAGGCGGATGCAACGATGCGCATGTCTGTATCATGCGGGACATGTCCCCGGCGGTTTGGAGCCAGTTACCCAATGCGTTGACGGTCCTGCGGGTCGTCCTGGCCGGGGCCTTTTTCGCGGCCCTGAACCTCTTCCGCTACCCTGGGCACCAGGTTGTCTGGGGAAATGTCGCCATCGGATTGTTCATTGCCGCTGCGATCACGGATGCCTTGGACGGCTACTTGGCCCGCAAATGGCGGGTCGAGTCGGTCTTCGGCCGGGTCATGGACCCCTTCTGCGACAAGGTCCTCATCATCGGCGCTTTCATTTACCTCGCCGGCCCACGATTTGCCGTGGAAACCCACCGTCCCAACGGCGAGATCATCATCACGATGGTCACAAGCATTTACCCGTGGATGGTGGTGATCATTCTTGCCCGCGAACTGCTCGTGACGGGAATCCGCGGGATCATCGAAGGCATGGGCGCAAGCGGCGCTTCGCTGTGGTCGGGCAAAGCCAAGATGATCACGCAGTGCATCACGATTCCGTTAATCATGTTTCTGGCGGTGAATTGCCTGCCGACGGAGCGCGAATGGGCACGCATTGCCTGCATCGTGCTCGCCTATTCGACACTGATCGTGACAGTCTGGTCCGGACTGCCGTACATCGGGGGCCTGCGGAAAATGATTGCGCAACCCAAAGCGGCGACGCCGCGAGAAAATGTCTCCGCCCGCTGATTCATGCCACCGCCACGGCAGCCATGCCCAGACGCCTGAAACTCGCGCTGCTGACATCAATGGGACTTGGCTGGCTGCGCCCTGCGCCTGGAACGTGGGGCTCACTGCCGCCGGTGGCGCTGGCGTTGACACTCGTTGCATTCGGCGGCGGTGAACTGACTCGCGGCGGAATTGCCCCGGTCAACGCGCTGCTCGTACTGCTCGCGCTGCTGGCTGGTTGGATCTGTCTGGCATTCGGCGATTGGGCCGAGAAGCAGTTCGGCCGAAAGGACGCCAGCGAGATCGTCATCGATGAAGTCGCAGGGCAGTCGATTGCGCTTTTGTTTCTTCCGTGGCGTGCGGCGGACCAACCCGGCGCATTGACATGGAATCTGGTGGTTGCAGCAACGGCGTTCCTGCTCTTTCGCGTCATGGATATTTCAAAACCTCCCCCGGCGAAATCGCTTCAACGTCTGCGCGGCGGTGCAGGAATCCTGGTGGATGATTTGATTGCAGGCCTTTACGCAGGCGCGCTGGCGCAACTTGCTGCACGCCTGGTTCTGCCGGCCGTCCTCGCGTAGGGCGGTGTCAATGAGTAGTGACTCATCATTGTCGCGCAATCCGGGGGCCGGGAAACCAGCGCCTTGTGCGTTGAAACCACCTTAGATGCCGCGTTTTTCCTTTGGCGGGCGCGTCATGAGGATCGCGATGAACGCCACAAGGCTGCCTAGAGCCATGATCGTGAAGATCGTGGCGAGGTAGATCACTGGTTGCGCTGCGGTGAATCGTCGAAATCCGAAGACCGCGAACGTGATGCCGAAGAGTATCGGCAGGATCAGGCCCACATGAATCCCGATCATGCCCGCGGTTCGATTTCTGGGGAACATCGAGGCCAGCGCGCCGCAGGTGATCATGCCGAGGGCCGCCGCTCCGCTGGCGTAGAGCGCGGTGCCTGCCTTGGCGTTGGGAGGAGCCATGAAGTACGCCGCAACGCCGCACGCCATCAAAAATCCCGCGTAGAAGAACATGATTCGCGCCGATTTCATGCTGCGCCTTTCAGGAAGGTTGGGGCTGCGCGCCGGGATCGTTCTTGTCGGCCGTCAATATCGCGGGCAGTTTCTCGACGAACGCCGACCGCGCCATCACTTCATCAGCGCCTGCGCTGCGGGCCGCCTGGATCAAGTCAGCCCGCACGTGGGAGACGTACGCGATTATACGCGGCCGGTGCGGAGACTGC
>CAMPIL010000071.1 GCA_946886375.1 uncultured Phycisphaerales bacterium | reverse complement strand
GGACTTCGATCGATTGTTGCATGAGCGGCGGTCGCAGATCAAATCCATCATCATGGAAGCCATGGCCCATCACAATGACATGCGTAGTGCGATTCGGGGGCTCGTGCGTTGATCAATGCAACGTCGGATTGGTTGCGCTACTACATGCGTCCGTGCAAAGTGAGCCGCGGACACACTGTGCTCGCCAGTGATCACCTGTATTTCGACGCGATCTTGACCTTGCTCGATGAGATAGTTGAAGGTGAAGAAACCGAGGTAGACCGTCACAAGTTGCTGGCATGCGTGGAGGCAGTTCGCGTGGAGGCTGAGGCGCGATTTGCTGGCTTCGTCAATGCGGACAGTGACGAGCCGCCGCCCGTCCACCGTTTCGATGGTGCATATCCGGCTGCGCTGCGACTGGCTGCATGGCAAGTCTATCTGGCCGGCGTAAGTGAGTGGGCTGTCCAGGACGAGCGTGCGGCGGTCGATGAATCGGCTCGCCGGCGTTGGCTGCTCACGGGGATCGAAGAATTCAAGAGGCACGTTTAGCGAGATGCGCAACATGAGGACCAAGACAAAACGAACTCCATCGCCGGCGCTTCCCGCCGGGAAGCAATGGTTCACCGTCAATGAGTTGGCTGAGTTGCTTTGCGTTCACCGCGACACGGTGATTGCTTGGGCGAACGACGGACTTCTAACGTTCTACCGCGCTGGCGATCGACTGTATCGATTCAACCGTGAAGACGTGCAATCGTTTCTGATTGCACGCCGGCAAACGGCAAGCGCCTGAAACCATCCCGAACAGACATGATTGGAGAATGGAGCATGGAAGTGAGTGTCAACGCGGCTCTGATCGAGTATGTGAAGCTTGTTCATCTGGCAGCTGATGGTCGGAACACGGACGCCATCATTCGGCTCAATGCTCTCACAATGCACCCGGACTTGAAGGATTTTGATTGCGCGCCGAAACTTGACCGCGACCTGGCGATGCAATGCCGAGAATGGATCGATCGACTCCAGCCACTCTACGAACGTAAGCCCTTGCAGCGAGCGCTCACTAAAGCAGAGACGCGCGTCGCGGCGGCCGAGCGGCGGCTTCAAGCGGCACAGGCTGAATTGGAGTCCGCGCAGGATGAATTTGGGCGAGCTCGGGAAGCGTTACAAACGCGTGCACAACTCATTGATGCAGCATGCCTTCAGGCAGCCTCGGCCCAATTGAAAAAGTTGATCATCGATGCCGCGTTTGACGGTGCGGGCATGCCGATCGCGGATGGTCCGAAATGACAGATGACGCAACGATCAATGGCAGCGCGGTTATCGAATCACTTCGCCGCGATTGTGATTTGCCAGCAGCGGTCCCGGATGAGGTCATTCAAACGGCGATCCATGAAGCCGGTCACGCGGTCACCGCGTGGGCGCTCGGCATGCCTGTCCGGACGCTATTTATATTGCTCGACGGAACGGGGGGACAGTGCATGTCGGGTGACACAGGCCATTCGTATTTCGATCCGGCGCGACTGCGCAGTGAGATGGTGTTTGTTGCGGCGGGGACAGAAGCCCAAAGTCTTCTTGGCGCGTCATCCGGACAGTGCTTCAGCGAACAAGACGAACACCGGCTGGTTCGCTGTGCACAGGAATTGCATGGCCTTTTCAACCCAAGAGGCATGTTGGAACAGATTTGCGATTCACGACAGCAGGCCCGTGCGATCGTGATTAACCAATGGTCGCGAATTATGCGCGCCGCTCGCGTGGCGTTGGTGAGTTACCGCGACTTCAAGACTCTTTTCTCGGAGACCGATAGTGCCACTTCTGACAATCAAAGCCATCCATCATCGGACGTTGCAGCGATCGCGTGAACTGCACCCGCCAAGGCGTTTCAAAACCCACTCGGATGATGACTTCCGGATCACCTTCGATGACGGCTTTCAGTTTACCGTTGTCCACACGATCCTCTTTCACCCTCGTAGCTTTTTCGATCTGGCTGAAAAAATGCTTCGAAACCGAGAAGTGAATGGGGAGGGCGTTCGATCTAAGATCAAATTCAGAATCCACGACCCGACACTTGGCGAATCTGATGCGCGACGATTGCGCTTGTGGCGAGAATACATCCAGAGCATCATTGACAGTAGTGGGCCTGGTGAGGGTGAGTGGGGAGACGATCCCCTGCAGACCCGCCCAGGCGAAGGCAAGGAAGTTCCGCAATGAGAGATGCAACGCGGCCGCCAATGTCCTTGCGAGCGTGGCGGCGACGGGCCAATACGTTTGCTGACGCATCACCTGTCCAAATCCGCATCCGGCGACTGAACGAAACGCAAGTCCGGGTCATTATCCCAGGTGAGCCGACGACGATCACAAGTGAGCGGACCATTCGCGACTATCGCGCAGTGAAGCAAATGTTCAACATCGCGCTGCGCGACGACGACGAGCGTGATTGGTGGGATGACAAGCGTCAGGCAAAACTGCAAGCGCGCTGGGAACGGTTTGTCAATCAAGCAATCGCACATCGAACCTTGCGTCAACGATTCAGCGCCGCAATCAGACGGCTGATCGAGTTCGTGCGGCGGCCGTCTCGACAACATTCTCCAATGCGCGTCGCCGGCTTGAATGCTGGCGGCGCGCTTTTCAATGTATGAGTCGCATCCAGAACTCACCGAGTTGTACCGACACGCCATGGAGGCTCGTTGTGCATTTCTCTGCGCCGCCCTGACGATTGAGCGAATTACTGGTCGTTCTATTGCCGGCGTCGAATTAGACGTGATCGCGGCATTTGATCGAGGGCAAACCGCCGAAAGCTTGTCCAGGTTGGCGCTGCCAGAAAGAAGGCGCCGCCCACGGCCGCGGTCCTGAATGACCGCAGGCGCAAACTCATGGCCTTCGTGAGTGGGAGCAGCCAAGCTCAGTCCACTTCCCCGGAAGGGCTCACGGGGCATTCTAACGTCGTTTGGAGCAATTCTCCGGCAATCACCTTGACAAAGCCCGCAGGGTGCCTCACACTCTGGACAGACAACAAGGCGGGCCGGCCGCGTGTTGGAACCACGCAAACCGGCCCTTGACCACCACGAATGGAGCACATTCGCAATGGCCCGGGTCGAGCATATCACAATTCAATCGGAGCGCCCTCAAACTATCGGCCAGTTGTTCGATCGTTTCATGGCGTGGGCGCGCTGCTACTACCGCAAACCATCGACACGTCGTCCGACCGGCACAGCAGAGCATTTTGTAAGCGCGTTGCGGCCGCTGTTGCAACTTGCCGAAGACCGCGCAATCGAAGAGATGACAGCGGAACTCCTGATTGACGCGCAGCAGCGCATGATCCGTCTGGGATGGTCGCGCAAGTACGTGAATGTCTGCGTGAACAAAATTCGATACGTCTTTAGGTGGGGAGCGCAGCCGCCGCGGCGATATGTCTCCGCCACGTTGGTGGCAGATCTCGCAATCGTTGATCCTCTACGGCCCGGTCGATCGCCGGCGAAAGAGAATCAGCCAGTCCGCCCCGCCGACGAGGCGTTGATCAATGGAATGCTGCAGCACGTTTCAAGTGTAGTTCGTGCGATGATTCAACTGCAACTCTTGACGGGCATGCGCCCGGGGGAAGTTGTGATCATGCGGGCATGCGACATTGACCGAACGCGCCGACCGTGGGTCTACAGACCCGTCGAACACAAGACGCAGCATCACGGGAAAGATCGCGTTGTGACCTTCGGACCTAGAGCCGAGCGGATCATCAAACCCTTCGTGCGGCGACGTGCAGCCCGCGCGTATCTGTTTTCGCCACAGGAAGCAACGCAGGAATGGCTGCAGATTCGATACTGGAGTCGCCTCACGCCGGCCGCGTGGGGAAACACGGTGGGCACCAATCGAGTTGAAGACCCCAAGCGGTCTCCAGGCGATCGCTACACTGTGACGTCATATTGCCGTGCAGTGCAGCGCGGTTGCGACCGCGCGTACCCGCACCCCACACTTGAAGCCAAGAAGCCGTTGACAGACGAAGAGCGCAAAGAGCTGGCCAGGTGGCGTTGCGACCATCGTTTCACCGTCAACCAATTACGGCACACGGCCGCGACAATCATCCGGCGTGACTTCGGGCTGGATGCTGCGCGGGCCGTACTTGGGCACACGACTCCAGCTACGACGGCAATTTATGCGGAAGTTGATCAATCTCGCGTTCGTCAGGTCATGCTGGAAGTCGGATGAAACACGTTGGCCACTTCGCAAGAGGTGGGTCGCAAGGTCCGGTCGTCGCGGCGGCGCGACAGCGTCGCCGCGGCGTTGCTAGAATCTTGATAGCCGGTCAGGATCGCACTTGTTGCAAAGCGAGTGCGCATCCGGGAGAGAGCCGGGCTGCCAGCGAGCATTCACCTGCCCCGCGGGCGCCCGGCTCGCGACCCCGGCATAGGCAGGTGAACATGACGGCAAATCCGAATCAACACATTGGCGAGGATTATTCCGACGCCGAGAAGGACACATTGTGCATCCGGGAGTTGGCGATATCACTTTGTTTGATCAAGGACGCTGGCGGCCGTAATCCGTTCCACGTGGCGATGGCGACACGGAACATCCAGCAGATGACTCCGCTGACCCGGCAAGCGTTCCATGCACTCTGCAGTCGTGGGCCGCTGAACATCCAGGGCAAATGGTTTTCCTCGGCTCGCGAAGCCGTGCTTCACTTCGCTGGCCAAATCTGGGCGGAGTTCTTTTCAATATTGCCTGATGGAGCAGATTCCGACTCGTGCATTCAGGAAGTGATCGGCTACGCGTATCGCCGGTGGGCCGACGTAGACTTTGACTGGCTGCTCACCATGCTTGATTTTGACGTTGTCGAGTCAGGATCGATCGCAGCCAAGCGCAAGCGTCGCACGGCCAAGGAACTTGAAGAAGCGATCGCAGTGGCGATTGCATCGGGCGCGAGGACACGAGCAGAGATACATCAAATCACTGGCGGCTCAGCGCGGGACATCTCGGCGAGCAAAGCCTTTCGTGCACTCCAGAAACTGAGGCCCCCACGAACCGGCCGGTGTGAGTCTCTTTACGCCGGGGGACTCGAAGAGTTGACCGTCGAACAGTCTGTCGATGATCGGTCCAATCGCGTACATCGCAAAATCTGATGCGCAATTGGTACTGATTGGTACCAATGTCAGCATGAGCGCGCAGGGTAAAGCCCCCTGTACCGGTACCGCGGGGTCCCTTGTATGGGACGCGCTACACAACCCAAGATCATCACGCCAGGCGTGATCGCCGCAGAACTGCAAGTGCCGTTGCACCGGGTCCTGCACGTACTGGCCACGCGACAACATATTCAGCCGGCCGGGCGTGCCGGCACGCTTCGAGTTTTTGATCGTGAAGCGGTTGCCCTCGTCAGGCTAGAACTGGCGGACATGGAACACAATCGCAATTTGCGACGGAGGGCGGGCCGTTGACTGAGACCACCGTCCAGCCACTCAGCGGCACTTGCCCGCGCACCGGACTACGGCGGCCTGTTTCTGGATGGCGCATCACGCGTCTAGACCTCCAGGCTGCTCAAACGGCGGACCCGGCATGAGCGGCCGCACCGTTGAGTTGCTGACGAGCAGAGCGATCGCGGAATTGCTTCGCGTGCCGGTTCATCGCGTCAATTATGTGTTGTGTAGTAGACAACACATTCAGCCAATCGCGCGCGGTCGCAACTTCCGATTTTACGACCAGGACGCAATCGCCATGGTGCGCCAGGCGCTAAACGGCATCGATGCGCGCAAGGCCGACGGGACGCGCAAGAAACGTCGGCAGTCACCGGATAACGAGGTGACGCTATGGAAGTGAGAGAGTTGCAGGCGGGCGATGAGTTTGGACGACAGCCGCGCTACATCAAGCAATGGGGGCTCAACGTCGTAATGACGCCGGCCGAAAAGGACATGATCATCGTCGCCAACGATTCATTCAGAGGACGCACATGGGAATTTGAAAAGAGCCGCCATGAATGGATGCTGGAGACCGGCCTTTGCAGCGACGCGATACGAAGGGCGGAAGCCCGGCTGTGCAGTCGCGGCGTTTTGACTGTTCTGGGCGGCGGCAACGGCCGACACCGGGTAAAGCGCTATCGATACAACCCCAAACTTGCGCAGCCATACCTGGAGACTGCCCAACACGAATTCGAGGATAGGAAAAAGGCCGACGCCGATTCGCGACCAACGGGCGACCGCCGATCGCGTAAACGGGCGGTCCAAAGTCGCAAAAGGGGTGATCCAAAGTCGCGAAAGGGGCGACCCAAAGTCGCGAAAGGGGCGACCCAAAGTCGCGAAACGCACGCCCCTAAGGAAGTAAAGACAAAACCAACAACATCAACAACGCTGACGGTTGATGCTGCGCTGATCTTTGATGATCAGGTCAACGCCAACGAGAAAGCGCTTCGGCATGCTGGCGTCCTCAACCCGAGTGTCGTCCAAGAACTGGCCACTGATCCGCGAATCACGCCAGAGACGATCCGCCTCACAGAGAAATTGTTTCGACACACGCCGCCAGAGTTCAGGGGCGGCGCAATAGTCACTTCTCTCCGGAAGTACATCCCATCGAGCAAAAGCAGCACGCCGGCCCACACCGTCATCGAACCGACAACTGAGACTGTTGACGCTCGCGCCGAGTACGAAAAGGCAAAAGCAGAGCACGAAGCCACCAAGCGTAAAGCCGCGCCAGCATGATCACCGCCGCGGCCAATCCCTGTATCATCGACTCCGCAAATATGGAGGCCCGCGCCGAAACGCGCGGTGGCGATGACATGGGAAAGCCGTATCAACGCGGCGGAATCTGGTGGGTCAAAATCAAATCATGGGATGGAAAATGGAAGCCGGTTTCATCCGGTGAGCGCGCAACGCGCGCTGACTTCGACGAAAGCAAGCGGCGCGCGGCAGAGTATCGCGATCTCCTGCAGCGCCGTGAAAACGACAAGCGCCATGCGGTTAAGCTCGGCATTCTCACTCACCAGGACATCGCGGTCATGGACAAGGGCCCGACTGCGATCGATGGTGTCGTGCGCGAATACCTGGCGACAATCACGAACGCGGCCTGGCGACGGAAGAACACCTATTTGCTCAATCGATTTATCGCTACGGCCGGCGTTGCAACGGCCGGCGAAATGGGCAAGCCGGAAGCAGTGTTGAAGGTGGAAGCGTTCCTGCGGCAATCGCGCGAAGCGGGGCAATCACATGACTGGATTAAGCTCAACGGTCCATTCTGCGGCGCTTCAATCGTTGGCTTTGGTTGAAGGGCTATTGCAAGGAGAATCAGGCGGATCGCACCACGCGCATTGATGGAGACACTGACCCCAAACGGCCGCACCGTGCATTTAGGCCGACAGAATTTGATGCCTTGGTCGCCGATGTGCCCGAGTTATTCGCGTCACTTGCGCCGGCCGCGGATGCGATCCCGCCGCGGCGTCGCCTGTTTTACATGCTTCGCGCATGGACTGGAGTGCGCGGCGAGGAGGCAATGCGCCTGCTTCGATCTGATTTTGATTTGTCGGATATGCCGACGCTGTCGATCCGCAAGGAAGTCGCCAAGAATGGGCTGGCGTTCCTTCTGCCGCTGCCGCGCTGGCTGGCTTCGCTGCTCGGTGGTCAAATCGGCATGGTGCACCCTGGCGCTCGGGTCTTCGATGAGGCCGTGGGGATTGGTCGCTATGACGTGGCTCGAAAGCGGCAGTTTCAACGCGATCTAGCCACAGTCGATATTGTCGATCCGATGCTGAATGCGCGCAGCTTCCGCATGACACATGAAACCTGGTTTCGGTCTGCCGGCGTGGATGACAATACGATCGGGACGCTCCGTCGAGATCGCGGGGAGGGATCGAAGCTGCTCCGCCGATGGCACTACACTGACTACCGCCAGGTAATGCAGCACCTCCGCGAATCGGTGGCCTTGGCGGAGCGGTGGTACCGCGACCAACTCCAACAGGCGAGGGCGAAACAGGCGTGATCGTGTGGTCCGGAATTTGGTCCAGTGTCTGCGTCCGCGTTCTGTCAATGCGACGGAAATGCCCGCTGTTCAAGCGTTTTTTCAAAACGGCCCGCTGGCGTGTCCGATCCCCCGATGGGATCAAACGCCCCCGCAACAATTCGGGTGCGATGTCCGGACGCCGCGCCTGACGAGCGGCCGGAGCCCTCAATCACATCCAGACCATGCAGCCGCGAGCAAGCGGGGATTTGGAGGAAAGTAATCGCGTTACCATGCGCGCATGAACTACGAAAATCTCTGGGCTCCGTGGCGCATGCACTACCTGCGCGAGTTGACGCGCAAAGCCGAGGAAATCGGCCAGACCGATGCGTCCATCAGCAACTTCATCGCCGAGTACTGGGCTCACCCGCAGCACGATGAGCGTCATCTGGTTGTGTATCGCAACGAACACGGATTGGTGCTGCTGAATCGATATCCATACGCCAATGGTCACCTGATGACCGCGCTGGGTGAACCGCGTCCGACGCTGCTGGATTACGATCCGCCACAGCGCGCTGCGTTCTGGCGATTGGTGGAAATCGCGACGGACTTGATGCAGCGCACCCTGGAGCCGCAGGGCGTCAACTTGGGAATCAACCAAGGGCGTGCGGCCGGGGCGGGCTTGCCTGAGCACCTGCACGCGCATCTGGTGCCCCGTTGGGCTGGCGACACGAATTTCATGTCAATCGTGGGACAGGTGCGCGTGATTCCCGAAGCGCTGGAAGAGATGGCGAGGCAGTACCGAGCGTGCGCAGAGACGTTGAACGTTTAGCCAGTGGGGATAGGGGGAGGGAACGCACCGGCGCGTCAGCTCGCTCGCGAAGCGGCGGCCAGTTCTCGGAAATAATCACACAACCGACGGCGGCCGCGAGCCGGCGCGATCACATCCTGCTTCGAGATCGCGACGATGAACTCGATCAGGTCAGCCATGCGCGGATGGAAGGGACGCAGCGCAATGCAGCCCAGTGTTCCCGCCAGCAGCGGTGCCGAAATAATGCGCGGCCGCTTGCCTAGTGCGGCAAAGGCCAGTTCGGCGATTTCGCGGCGCGTCAGAATATCAGGGCCGCCGATCGAGATTTCCTTCAGTTGATTGTCGGAACGCGCGGCTTCCGCGCACAGTTGTGCCACATCGGCCTCGTGAACCGGGTTGGTTTTCACCGCGCCGCCGCCAAACACCGGCGCGGGCTGCCCGCGCTTGGCCATGGCCACGAACTCGCCAAAGGCACTGAAGAAACCTGTGGGCCGAACAATGCAGTACGGCAGGCTCGTGCGAGCAAGCGCCTCAACCACGCGCTCGTGGCTGCGCACGTATCTCACGCGTTGCAACATCTCTGACGCTTCGCAATGCAGCGACACGTACACGAACTTCCCGACGCCTGTTGTTTGAGCGGCATTGATCAGATTCAAGTTCGCAGGAGTATCGACATTCTCAAAACTCGCGCGTCCAAGCCTGACGGATGGCAGAACGCTTGCGCCGATTGCCGACAGCACTACGTTCGCGCCTTTGCAGGGTTCGATGAGGGCCTCTGCTTGCAGCGCATTTGCCGGGAAAATTTCATCAGCGACACCGCGTAACGCTTCAAAGCGCACGGAGGGCCGCGCCAGCGCCCGCACGCGGTATCCAGCGTCGCGAAACGCATCGATCGCGTGCCGCCCCAACGCGCCGGTCGCGCCGGCGATCACGACAAGTTGAGACATGCAATGGCCTTCCTGTTCGATGCTCGCCGACGCCTCACGCCTTCTTCGCCATGACGCGCAGCGCGCCGTCTTCGATCGTCAAGCTTGCTTGCGAAAACGTGATGCGCACCTTCGGAGCGCCGGCCGGATGGAATTGCCCCGAGCCTTGGTGAAACAAATTGAGCGCAGAGCCATCCGGCAGATGCTTGAAAGCCAGCATGCCGTTGCGCTGCTCGATGATTTCGCATGTGAATCGCGGATCTACTTCGGCAATACCACTAGAATGTTCATAGCGATAGGCTCCGAGCATTTCGCGGCGCATCTCAGGATCAAGCGGCACATTCGCAGCGGCTTGGTCGGCGTCGCCGAGCGATTCCAGGTAACTCACCACGGACGCAGCTTCATCGCCGCCGGCTTTTGCATGGGCGAGCAGTGTGATGCCGTGCGGCCCGGCCGTACGCTGAATGCCCGGGCTGGCTGCGATGATCGCCTTTACCGCATCGAGTTCGCCGAACATTGCAAACGTGAAAATGTCGGGCCGGGCGCCGTGCGCGATGAGCAGTTCGGCGATGTCGCGGCGACCAACGTGCGAAGCCGCGCCGAGCGCCGACTCCCAATCGCCGAAACCCCAATCCCACACCGCCTTGGCGAGCGCCGGCCGCGCTTCGATGAGCTTCGCAACGGCCTCCAAATCGCGATGTGATTTGCCGACGATTTCGCGCGCCACGCCGGCCTCATGCGAGGGAAAACTCGGCGGAAACATGAAAGCGGCGCTGGCGTGCGGTGTTTCGTCGCCCGATGTTTGTGCGCCGGCGACATGCGGCAGGCCAAATGGCAGCGCCAGACAGCCGCCGGAAGCTGCGGCGAGAAACGTACGACGATTGGTGACGCAATTCATGAAGTCGCTCCGCGAGCAGGGGGGGCTGCTCTCCCCGCTTGTACCGGTCAATGAACCGGCGGTTGATGGAATTGCGGTAAGTCAACGGCGAGGCAGCCCGCCGCCAAACGGCGGGGTTACGACACATCAAGTTGCGGTCGCTGCGGGTGAAGCCAATCGATGTGGAAGAACTTGCCGCGAGGCGAATCGACGCGTTCGAACGTGTGCGCGCCAAAGTAATCGCGTTGCGCTTGCAGCAGGTTGGCAGGCAGCACCGCACTTCGGTACGAATCGAAGTACGCAAGCGCAGACATGAAGCACGGGCTCGCCACGCCGGCCTGCGCCGCCAGCGAAACCACTTTGCGCCAGTTCGCCTGGCCTTTAGCCATCGTCTTGCGAAAGTATGGATCAAGCATGAGATTGGCGAGCGTTGGATTGCTGTCGAATGCTTCCTTGATCTTCTGCAGAAAGCGTGCGCGGATGATGCAGCCGCCGCGCCAGATCATTGCGATCTCACCGAAGTTCAGTCGCCATTTGTATTCCTTCTGCGCTTCGGCCATCAATGCAAAGCCTTGCGCGTAGGCGCAGACTTTGGAGCAGTACAGCGCATCGCGGATCGCATCGAGCAGCGCCTTTTTGCCTCCTTTGTACGCGAGTTTCGGTCCTTTCAAGACCTTGGCAGCCTGGACGCGTTGTTCCTTCATCGCGCTGATGATGCGGGCGTACACCGCCTCAGTGATGGTGGGAGCCGCAACGCCCATGTCCAGTGCGTTGACGCTGGTCCACTTGCCCGTGCCTTTCTGCCCGGCCGTATCCAGCACCGAATCAACCAGGTACTTGCGGGGTTTGACCGGATCGCGCGGTTGAAGGATGTCGGCAGTGATTTCGATGAGGAACGAATCCAGATCGCCGCGGTTCCATTCCGCAAAGACGCTGCTCATCTGCGGCGGAGTCATTTTCAGCAGATGCTTCATCAGGAAGTACGCTTCGGAGATGAGTTGCATGTCGGCGTACTCGATGCCGTTGTGGACCATCTTGACGTAATGGCCGGCGCCGTCAGGCCCGATGTACGCGGTGCAGGGCTCGCTGCCGGGCGCGAGAATGGGCTTGCCGGGGGCAGCGCCGGTGATCGGCTTGCCGGTCTTGGGATCGACCTTCGCCGCGATGGCTTCCCAGATGGGCTTGAGGCGCGCCCACGCCTTGAGATCGCCGCCGGGCATGAGCGATGGACCGTAGCGTGCGCCTTCCTCGCCGCCCGAGATGCCAGAACCAAAGAATGTAAGTTTGCCGCGGTACTTCTTTTCGCGCGCGATGGTGTCGGTCCACAGGCTGTTGCCGCCGTCAACGACAATGTCGTTCGGCTGGATGCCTGCTTCGATGAGCGATTCGCACACGGCATCGACGGGCGGGCCGGCTTTCACCAGCAAGATGATGATGCGCGGCGACTTCATCGCCGCGAGGAACTCCGTTAGTGATTTGCACCCAACCAGTCCGCCGCCGAGCGTGCCGAAGGAGTGCGGCGGATGATCGGCGATGAACTTGTCGGTGACATCGGTCGTGCGGTTGTACACCGCGACCCAGTAACCGTGGTCGGCCATGTTCAGGATGAGGTTCTGTCCCATCACGCCCAAGCCGATGAGGCCGACATCGCATCGCGGCGCGGAAGTTGATTCTGCCATGGTGCGGCATCATCGGGCGAGCACGCGGCAAGGGCAAGTCAATGGGAGCGTGAGGTGAACGGCTGACGCATTGAAGTGCGTTTCGCAGTTTCCCGCCGCTTGACAACTATTTCAAAATCTGTCCAAATTTTGAACATGAGCGGACCGCTCATTTTCGAAAGCGTTTATCGTGCAA
>CAMPIL010000070.1 GCA_946886375.1 uncultured Phycisphaerales bacterium | reverse complement strand
GTGTAGATGTCGCGGACCTTGCCTTGGCGGCGGTCGGGCAGCGGCAAGTCGGTCTGGAATACAGCCGGGTGAGTTCGGTTGGGCATTGCGGTGGATGGTGCGGAGTTCACAGCGGGAGTATACCAATTGCATCATTGCCATCGCATTTGGCGAACAGATAGGGATGAGCATACTCAGCCGCACGCCACGGCGGTTGCCAACGCGGGAATTGCCGCAACAATGCGGCATGAGCCGCGGCGGAAATCCAGAAGGCCACGTCTCGAAAGACTTGTTGGACTGATCACTTACCCCGGCGCGACATCGGTCGCGCCTCAGCCTGTCCGGATTTCGTACAGCGGATTCATCCCCAGCAGCATGCTTCGCTTCGCCGTGTATGACGATCATGGTCCTGCCACCCAGTGGCCGCTGGTGAACGCGCACCTGGTCGGTCCAGAAGACATGCCGCTGCGGGGAGAGATCACCTTTGAAGCCGGGGTGATCACCTGTCGCAAGCGCGGCATTCAGCCGGCGGCAT
Organism: uncultured Phycisphaerales bacterium; assembly: GCA_946886375.1. Next base: position 11,851 of record CAMPIL010000070.1, on the reverse strand, counting down.
TGTCCCTACAGTATGACGCCGGGCCGATGGGCACGCTTATGCTCCAGACGTGCCTGTTGCCGGATCGTGAAAAGCCCTACATGCTGTCGATCGAGTTGGCGCGGCATCGGATCAAGATGTTCATCGCCAAGTCTGAAGAGTGGCAGATGTTCGACCTCAGCGCGGAACACCCCGCAATGCAGTTGTGGGAAGAAGCGCGACAACTCTCATCTGACGCGTGGATTTCCAAGGATGTCATCGCCGCGGACAAGGCGGCCCGGCAATCGCTGATTCACGCCATTGATGCATCGGAGCGGCTGGCACTCGCGCATGCGGAGATTCTGCTGCACCGGCGCTTTGGCCAGAAGCCGGCCGCATCATCCACCCTAGGTGTGCGCATCTGGCCCGGGCGCGATGGTCAGCCTCTGCGCGATTTGGTGAAGAAGGAATTCGACCTGCTCGTCGTGCCGCTGAACTGGAAGCATCTGGAGGTGAAGGAGGGAATCTATCGCTGGGAGCCGGTGGACCGCTGGATGGAATGGGCGGTCAAGCAGGGCAAGCCGATTGTCGCAGGTCCTTTGCTGGATTTTTCCGCCCGCGCGATGCCTGAATGGATGAGCGTCTGGCAGCACGACTACGACACCTGCCGCGACATGGCGTACGACCATGTCGAAAAACTCGTCGAACGGTATCACGCCAGCGTGAACGTGTGGAATATCGCGTCGGGGTTGAACACCAACGAGCACTTCACCTTCACCGCCGACCAAATGCTGGACCTGACGCGCATGACCGTGCTGTGCGTTCGGCAGCGGCGCAAGAACGCCCGCGCGATGATCGAACTGCGTCAGCCCTTCGGCGAGCACTGCGCCTTCAACCGCGATTCATTGCATCCGCTTGCGTTCATGGATCGGCTCATTCAGGAAGGCGTGCGGCTGGACGCCGTGGGCGTGCAACTGCTGTTCGGCCATCACACGCATGGCCGGGCGACGCGCGACCTGATGCAGATCAGCAGCATGCTCGACCGGTTTTTTCTGCTGGAAATACCGATTCTCCTTTCAGCGTTGGGCGTGCCCAGTGAAGAAATCGACCCGCAAGGCGGCTGGTGGCGCGAGCCCTGGTCGCCGCAGCAGCAGACGAAATGGATTTCGCGATTGTTTGCAATCGGGCTCTCAAAACCGTTTGTCGAATCAATGTTCTGGGCGGATTTGTTCGACCATCCCCATGCAGAACTTCCGAAATCTGGCCTGATCAGCGATAGCGGCCACCCCAAGCCCGGACTGCAGCGACTGATGCACTTGCGCAGGCATCTGCGCAAGCCGCTGGGACCGTTGAAATTGCCAAGCAAGAGTCAGCGGCTCGAGGCGTAGAACCTGCATTGAGGCGACTGCCGCATGCGCGCACCTTCAAATCCACAAGCACGAGCAACGATCCTGCTGGCGGTGGCGGCGGCGATTGCCTGTTTCGTCGCAGCGATGGCGACGCCGCGCAACGTTCGACTGCACGGCCCTCGCGAAACCCCACGCCCGGAACTGCCGGACATGCGCATCGACATCAACCGCGCCGGCGTGGCTGAACTCGCATTGTTACCCGGGTTGGGCGCGGTGACGGCTCAGAAAATCATCGCGGAGCGGGATCGCAATGGACACTTCACCTCGATCGATGACCTGTCACGCGTGATTGCGCCAAACTCAGCGGTGATGGATCAAATCCGGCCGTACATCGTGGCGGACTGACCTCCGCGCGATCGCTGCATCTACTTCAATTCATTCAGGGCGATTTCGAGCCAGGTCAGGCACGCTTCGAGATAGCCTGGATGACCCTCGGATTTGATGAACCGCGGAGCGGTGGCGGCGAGCAGGCCGCGGCGAATCATCGCCAGACGCGGATAGTCGCCCTCCACCTTCAGGCCGAACCTCTTGCGTGCCGCCGACATCTCCTTGACGGGCTTGTGCAGTTTCAATCGCTCCGGCCGCGCCCACAGTTGCCGCTCCAAATACACAGCGTCTTCAACCCAGTGGCCTGCGTGAACCTCCGCAAGATCGATCAGGCAAACCGGGCCGGAGTCAAGCGCAACACGGCTCATGCCGTTGGCCAGATGCAGATCGCCATGAAGCCAATGCTGCACATCGCGGGCGTTCCACTCAGCAAGCACGCGCGGCAGGCGATGGCGGAGCGTCTTGATCGCTGCGCTCCATCGCTGATCGTGACCGATGTGATTGGTTCTGACGTTGTCGGCGGACTCATGAAGCAGTTGCGGCCAATCCTCCTGCCGAGGTTCCGCGTCGACGGCGAACGCCTCGGCGGCGGCGTGAAAGCGCGCGGCGGCCTCAACGAGTCGAGGAATGTGGTCATCGTGCCAGTGCAGGCCCAAGGGTCCGTGGGGAAACTGCTCGATCACGATCCACGCCAGGTCGTAGCCGCCCAGGGTCTCGCCGCACGCGTACAACCGTGGAATGGGAATGTCGCCGGCTGAATTGTGCGCCCATACGTCGTCTTGAAGGCGGCGGGTCCAGTGTAATTCGCGCTGCACGACGGGCAGTTTGAGGATAACCGGCACCGACTGCCCATCATCAGTTTTGAAGGTGGATTTGCCCGTGGCCGCGCCGCCGCGCTGCCAGTCGGTCTTGAACCAGGTGATGTCGCCCAGCCGGCCTCCGCATGCCTGCACGACGAGCGGGGCAAGGCTCGCGGCCAACGATCGTGAATCAGGGTGTGCCGGGATCGAACTCAGGGGATTTACGCGGTTTGATGGACCGTTTACATTGCACTGCGGTGGTCGCAGGCATTCAATCGTAAATCGTCGGCTCAAGACCGTCAAACCTCGCATGTCGCGTCGATACGATGTTCTCGTGGTGGACCTGGATGGAACGCTGCTGTGCCGCAACGGCCGCGTGTCCCCGGCGAACTGTCGCGCCATGGATCAGGCCCGTGATGCGGGCATGGAGATCATCATCGCCACCGGGCGGGCCCTGAACGAATCGCGGCATGCCATCGCGGCCATCGATCACCGGGGCATGGTGGTGGCGGCGGGGGGGTCGCTGATGTGCGATGCCCGAACTGGACAGACCGTGGACCGCCGCGTGCTGCCGCGCGACGTGGTGGTTGAGGCGTCGCAACGCCTGCTGGACCACGGTCACAAGGTGCTGGTACTCAAGGACGCGCACGCCACCGGCTACGACTATTTGGCCGTTGGCGACGGCGAAATGGACCCGGCTTCACGATGGTGGTTCGAGCATCTGAACGTGCAGGTCCGCCACATCGATCACATGGATGAAGACACGCACCCGCAAGACAGCGTGCGCGCGGGAGCCGTCGCCTGCGAGTCGCGGCTCGCGCCGCTGGCGAAATCGATGCGGCAGGAACTCGGCGACCGATGCCTGCTGCAACATTGGTCCGCGGTGACCGCATCCCACGCCATCGGATCCTCAACCCACCTGCTCGAGATATTCACCGCCAACGTCAGCAAGTGGACCATGATCCACGCGCATTGCGAACGCAACGGCATCGATCCGGCCCGCGTCGCGGCGATCGGCGACGGCTTGAACGATATTGAACTCATCCAGTTTTCCGGGTTGGGCATCGCCATGGCCAACGCCTGCCCGGAAGTCGCTGCGGTGGCGGACAAGACGACCGCCGATCACGACGCCGACGGCGTCGCGGCTGCCGTCGAGTGCATCCTTAACGGAGCATGGTGACCGACGCCGCACGCCTGCATCATGAGCCGTCTTCCATCCACCTCAACCCCCGCCGGCCTGATTCACGATCATGGACAGTCGCTCATGTCAGCGCCGCAGGCGATGGTCAAAGGGGCGCTGGAATCGGAGATTGAAATCACCTTGATCGTGGGTTCGGCGAAGGCCATCGCGCCCATGCGTCTGGATGCATTGCGGCGCGATGCGTTGAACGACGATGCGCTGCGCCAACACAACCTGCGATTGGTCGCAGTGCCGCACGCCAGCCGCGGATTGACCCTGGCGGCACACGCGGCCCGCGCCGGCAAGGGCGCGGTGGCCCTGGTCCTGAATGAGGAACTGGACGCAGTCGTCAACGAGATCAGCCAACTGGCCGCCGAGCCGCTCGTGCGCGGATCAATTTGCCTGCTGCTGGAAGATGCCCCGCACATCGCGACGGCTTCCTGTCCACGCCGCGCCGTTCAGCGGTTGAACCTGCCGTGCATTGAAGTCTGCCAGATCGAACACGTGCGCGACGCGATGGAGCACGCGCACCGCCTGAGCCGCGCTGGGAAGTGTCTCTCAAGCATCATCGTGCACGAGTCGATCATGCGCTCTGTTGACACGCTGGAGAACCGGCCGAATCGCGTTGGAAGCATGGGCGTCATTGCGTTGAAGCGCAGGCGCTCGCGCGGCTTGCGCGGGGTTGAGTCCAGCGCGCCTCTGCGCGTTGCGCGGCGGCTGGAACTCAATCGATTTCGGGCGGTGCCCAGTCCCGGTGAGCGCGTCGCGGTCGGCTTCATCACGGTCGGCCCCGCCGATGCCGCCATGCTGCACATCACCAATGCGCTGGGGCTGCACGGTCGCGTGCCGGTGTTGCAACTGGGCTTGATCCATCCCGTGGATGAGTCGGCGGTGGGGCGGCTGCTGACGCGATGCCAGAAGGTGATCGTGTTGGAGCCAAGGCCCGGCGCGGTTGAAACGGCGGTGCTAGCGGTCGCGGAGTTCATGCGTCATAAGGGCGACCAGCCAGCGGAAGTGTGGGGACGGTGGATACCGCCCACGCCCGAAGGCATGGCTCAGACCATGACTTCAGATGCGGACCTGCATCCTTCAGTCCTCGTGCGAAAGATCGCGCACCTGCTGCACGCCATTCGGCCGACGGTGCAGGTGGCGTCGCAACTGGTCGCAGAGCCGCCGCCGGTTCCCGCCGTGCCGCCTCGTGAATGGGCCGTCGGTTCGGCGGCCGCGCTGACCATCGTGCGTCGAATCGTCACCGACGTTGATCAATGGCTGCGCGACAGCGCGCCGCTTGAAGATCGCGGGCTGCCGCCGACGGCCATGGTCATCGAAGGCGCTCCGGCTGCGGGTCCAGCCAGTCGCATGGTGAACATTGAAATCTGGGATCACGTGCGCTTTCAGCACACGGGCATTCCGGCGCTCGTGCAGGCCTCACGTGAAGATCGGCCGTGGATTCTGCTTGTCTGCGAAGTGATGTCGCAGGACATTCGCGATCTGGAGCGACTGGCCCGCGGCGCTGTGCCGGCCGAACGTGCCGACCGAGTTCGGCTTGAGACCGCCAACCTCGCCGACCGCATCGCGCTGCGCGATCTCATCCGCGAAGCGTCGCTGTCTGATTTGCTCACCATCATCATTGTCCGCGACGGTCCGCCAGCCCGCTATGACGTGGCAGCGATTGAGCAGTCGCTTGCGGAGATCGATCGACTGGGGTTCGAGCCGCGCCAGCGTTTGATTCGGCCCGCCGAGGAAGTCTGCTTGATCCGGCCGGGCACCGAGGACGCGCCACAGGAACACGAGTGGACTGACGATCCGCACGCGCTGGAGCCGGAGTTCACGATGGAGCAACTGTCCAGCGGCGCGGACGCGGCAATTCGCATGAACGTGCGGCCGCTGCTGGAAGAGATTCAAGTTCTGCGCACCAAGCCGCCGGTCCGGCGATGGCGCGGCGCGCAGGCGCAGCGGCTGCCGGTCCCGCAGCCGCTTCACGGCCGTCAGGGGCATTGGCGTGCGCACCTGGCCGGCTTTCGCAGCGAGCCGCCGGGCCTTGCCGCGCGCGTGCTTTGCGAAGCGGGCCGAAACATGGGATATCACGTGCGGTGCGTGCACGACCCCACGCCCATCGCCACCGGCCGCCGCGCCTGGGCCCAGGTTCTGTTTACCCATCCGCGCACCGGCGAGGCTCCCAGCCCGCTGTCAACGGCGATTCCCTACGGCGAAGCGGACCTGCTGCTTGGACTTGATGGCGAGGAGTCGCTGCGCGCAGTCGGACCCGACAATACCCTGCGCATCGCATCGGTCGATCGAACGCATGCGATCATCAACCTTGGCGATTTCACTGAAGAAGCACCCGAAAAATCATCCGAGGACGAGATGGCAGAACCGCGACTCGACGACGCCGAGACGGACGAGCGCGTTTCCACCGACAACCTCTCCAGCCGCCATGCAGCCAAGGCGATTGCAGCGTTCACAGGAGTCACTCGTGCCGATGGGCGAATGCTCGCGGACTTCTCCGCCGCATGCCGAACCTGGTTTCACACCGATCGCGTGGCGGATATGGCATTGTTGGGCGCGGCGTTCCAACTGGGGCTGGTGCCGGTGTCGCTCGAGGCGATTGAAGGGGCGGTGGATTTGATGGAGGCGCGCGGTTACGGCCGCTCGCGCGAGACGTTCGAGTTTGGCCGAAGGTTGGCGGTGGATTCCAAACTGTTCACGCGCCCCAAGGATGATCGCGAAGAGAATGTGAATCGGCTGGCGCGGCGGATGGTTTTGACACTCAGTCGCGGGGAATGGGGGGGCGGCTCGCGCGCCCGAAATTTCTCGCACCTGCTGCATCAAAGCCTGCACGCCATGCCCGGCTTGGCCGAGACCGATGCCGGGCGGGTTGCGCGGCGTGACTTCGTCGTGGCCTGTCACCGCTGCCGCATCTGGGGAGGTTTTGAATACGCGCGGCAGTATGCGGAATTGATCACCAGTCTCTATCGGGTGGATCGTGGCGACACCGGCCGCGCGCTGACGCGCCTCGCCGTGCTGCCGCTAGCAGAGTCGATGCTGATCCGCGATCCGCTGCACGTGGCCAGCATGGCGTCGAGTTCCGAACAGCGCCGCCGCATGCGCATTCGCATGAACGTCAAGTTGGCGCGGGGCGATCGTATTGAGCGGCGGTATCTCACGCGGCTGGAATTGGTCGCGTTCAATCGCCGCTTCAGAGCCGATGTTCGCACCAGCGACTGGCCGGCCCGCGTGGTGGCGATGATGCGGCGCATTGTGCCTCACCGGCTGCGCGGTTCGCGCCGGGAGCGGGAACTTCGCGAGTTCATTGTGGATTTCGTCAAGCAGGCCGTCGCCGAGGCTCCGCGCGATCACGATCGCTGGCAGGAGTTCATGCTGCGGCTGCACAACCAGGCTGCGGAAGGCCGATTGCGCGGCATGGCGATCGCTGAATTGAAGATGCTCGTGGCGGGTTCGATGCCCGCCGCATCCGCGCCAGCCCCGCAGGCGCTGGCCGCTGCGGACCTGTAAGTGTCACGATGCGGTTTTCTGCCGCTCCCGATGTTCGTGCCGCAACTGTCCACACGCCGCGGCGATGTCGCGCCCTCGGCTGGCGCGTACATGCGCATTCACGTGACTTTTGCGCAAAACTTTCTGAAACGCCAGCACATCCTCGGTGGTCGGGCGGTCAAACGGTAGGCCCTTCACCTCGTTGAATCGAATGAGATTCACGTTGGCGCGCAGCCGCTTGGCCAAGTGCGAAAGTTCCCTGGCGTGCTCCGGCCGATCGTTCACATTCCGCAGCAACAAATACTCCAGAGTGATTTCACGGCCGGTCTTCTGGAAATACTCATTGCACGCATCCAGCAGTTCATCGATCGAGGCGTAATTCGCCCACGGAATCAGTTCCCTGCGAAGGTCATCATTCGGCGCGTGCAGGCTGAGCGCCAGCGTCACGGGGATCTCGAAATCCACCAGTTTGCGGATCGCCGCCGGAAGGCCCACTGTGGAAACCGTAATCTTCCGCGCGCTGATGCCCATGCCCCAGGGCGCGTTCAGCGTGCGGATGGCATGGGTGACGTTGGTGAAATTCGCGAGCGGCTCGCCCATGCCCATGAACACCACGTTCGTGATGCGGGTGGATGAGGGTTCGATGGAGGGATGCGGCGACGCTGCGGCGCTGCGATTCGACTCACCACCGTGCCCCCCAGGCGCTACATCACCAGATTGCGACATCGCCAAATAGTTGAGCCGATGCACCTGCTCGACGATCTGTCCCGCGCGCAGATTGCCATCCAATCCGCCGATGCCTGATGCACAGAATTTGCAGCCGACCGGACACCCCATCTGGCTGGAGATGCACGCGGTGCGGCGCGCGTGCGGCGGCTCCGGGGGCGTCGGAATCATTACGCATTCAGTCTGCTTGTTGGGGTCGCCTCCATCACTGGATGAAATCAACGACAGCGACAGCGAGCCGGACCGTGTCGCTCCGGCGCTGCCGGAATCCTCACCCGCTCCCACATCATCATGTGGCGAAGATGGCGGGACGCTCCAATCGATCAACATTTTCTGCGTGCCATCGGTGGCGACCTGGTGGCGCAGCACGCGGCCGGATTCGAAGACCAGTGCATTGGCCAGCACATCGCGGTTGCGGGCTGCGATGTTGCTCATCTGCTGCGGATCAGTCACCCCCTTGCGATACACCCAGTCCATAATCTGAGCCGCGACAAATTTCTGCATGCCATGCGACTGGCAGAAATCGCCAAGCGATTCAGGCGTGAGATCGAAGAAGTGCGGCATGGAAGATGATAGGAGCACAAAGACCGCGTCATTGAAACGCCCCGGGTGACGCATGCTCATGCGGCGCTCAGGCTGGGCGTTGGCGGCTTTCTGCGGTGAAGCGCACTCGCCTCACCCCGTCGCGCCGACCGTCAAGTCAATCGTGCGGTGGGGGATGGATTGCTCGCTGAGCCAGGCGTCGATTTCCGCCGCGTTGTCCATGGCGATTCGCCGGCCGGTGGGGTCGACGCCCTGCGAGCGCATGAACTTTTTGAGCGTGCCGGGCAGGCCGAACTCGACGGATTCGTGATAGATGTCGCGCTGCTCGACCTCGCCGCCGTACTGCTCGATCAGGTGCAGGATGATTTCCTTGACGAGGTATTCCGGCGCGCTGGCGCCTGCGGTGATGAGCAGCGACTGCACGCCGTTGAACCAGTTGTCGCGCAGTTCGGACTTGTCATCCACGAGGTAGGCCTTCGTGCCGGAGGCCTCTGCGATTTCACGCAACCGCTGCGAGTTGGAACTGTTCTTGCTTCCCACCACCAGCACGCAATCGCATTCAGGCGCGATGGCCCGCACCGCGTGCTGACGATTGGTGGTGGCGTAGCAGATGTCTTCGCTGGGCGGGTCTTTGATGTTGGGGAACGCTTGACGCAGAGCGCCGATGACTTTGTTGGCATCGTCCATGCTCAGCGTGGTCTGCGTGAGATAGACGAGTTTGTTGGGGTCGTGGATTTTCAGATGCGGAATGTCCTCAGGCGATTCGACGACCTGGATGGCGTCTGGCGCTTCGCCACGCGTGCCGACCACTTCCTGATGGTCTTCGTGGCCGACGAGCAGAATCTGGTATCCCTTGCTGGCATAGCGGATGGCCTCGGCGTGCACCTTGGTGACCAGTGGGCAGGTGGCGTCGATGGTGGTGAGTCGGCGTTCTTCAGCCTGCTGCCGCACCGCGGGGCTGACGCCATGCGCGCTGAACACCACGATGGAGCCGCTGGGCACTTCGCCAACGTTATCCACGAAAGTGACGCCCCGCGCGCGGAAGCGGTTGACGACGTGCTTGTTGTGCACGATCTCGTGGAAGACGTAGATGGGCTGATCGGCGCAGATGTCCAGCAGTTGATCGACAACGTCGATCGCCATGTAGACGCCTGCACAAAAGCCCCTGGGGTTGGCGAGGACGAGTTTCATGCGGTGTCAATGATAGCGGATCGGCGAGCGCGTGAAAATGACCACGGAGAACACGAAGCGCACAGCGGATAAAGTGAAACATCGAGAATGTCGTCGTTGCAATCTCTGGAATCTTAGCGGTTCCAGGCCTGCGACTAGGGACTTTGCAAACGATTTGGCTGGCTGGACTGCGAATGAATCGATAGGATGTCGGCTCGCAAATCAGCCGCATACGGTGAGAGATGAGCGCGACCACGTTGCACCAACTTGAGATCTACGGCCCTGACCGGTGTGATCGCTTGACGCCGGAGCAGGCCCGCAATTGGTGCATGAAAATCGCCACAGGACGCTACGAAAATTTCAGCGTGCTCAGCGCAGTGGTGCCCAAGTCATTGCGTGGCGATTTCGCCGCCGTGTACGCATTCTGCCGCTGGGCCGATGATCTTGGCGATGAAATGGGCAGCCGCGACCGCGCCCGGGAATTGCTGGCGTGGTGGCGGCGGGAACTTCAGCAGTGTTTCGGCGGGCAGCCGCGGCATCCGGTGTTCCTTGCGCTCGAGCCCACCATCCGCCGCCATTCATTGCCGATCGAACCGTTTGATCACCTCATCCAGGCGTTCGAGCAGGACCAATCCGTTGACCGGTACCAGACGTGGGATCAGTTGATCGGGTATTGCAAATTGAGCGCCGATCCCGTCGGCCGGCTGGTGCTGATGATGTCCGGCGAAGATCGCACCGAAGACAACTTCACGCTGAGCGTTTGCATCTTCACCGCGCTGCAGTTGACCAACCACTGGCAAGACGTGCGGCGAGACGCGGTGGAACGCAATCGCATCTACATCCCGCGCGACATGATGGACGCGCCGGATTTCGAGCAGCGTTTGATCGGCAGCGCACGCCAGGGGTTCGGCGTGCATCATGCGTTTCTGGAGGATTCACGCCGTGTCGTGCGGCAGTGCGTCACGCGCACCTGGCCGTTGTATGAAAAGGGACTGGGATTGCTCGAGCGCGTGGGACCGCAGACGCGGCCGATCGTCTGGCTGTTTGCCGCCGGCGGACAGCACGTGCTGCGGAAGATTGAGCAGTGGAGTTATGAAACCGCGTTGCATCGGCCGACCCTAACCAAACTGCGGCGCGTGCAACTTGTGGCCAAGGCGTGGCTCGCGGCGAAGACGGCAAAGCCTCGCCGGGCGGTGCGGCCATGAGCGCGGCCAAGCCGGCGAGATCACAGGCGGAAGTGGCGGCGGCGATCGACGAATGCCGGCAGATTTGCCGCGCTCGCGCCCGCAATTTCTATTACGGCTTGAAACTCTCGCCAGAGCCGCAGCGTTCAGCCCTGTACGTCATTTATGCGTGGATGCGATTGGCCGACGACCTGGTTGACGCAGCGCCGCCAAGCGATCTGGCGACGACCCGTGCACAGATTGGCGATTTTCTCGCTGCGACGGACGCGGCGCTGGCGGGCCGGCCGCGGGCCGATGATGCGATCTGGCTCGCATTGGCCGAAGTTGCCTCGCGCTTCCGCATGACGGCTGCGCATTTTCACAGCATGCTCGATGGGCAAGTGGATGACCTGACGCGCAGTCACTACGCCACGTTTGAGGATTTGCAGACTTATTGCTATCGGGTCGCGTCAACGGTGGGTTTGATCTGCATTGAGATCTGGGGAGCCGAAGGGCCTGCCGCGCACGATCTGGCCATCAATCGCGGCGTGGCGTTCCAGTTGACCAACATCATCCGCGATTACAAGCAGGATTTTGATTCAGGCAGAATCTACCTGCCGCTCGAGGATTTTCGCAGGCATGGCATCTCTCCTGAAGAGTTGCGCACGTGGTCAAAGCCTTCGGCGTGCCACGCGATGATGAAACAGCAGATTCAGCGCGCAAAATCGTTCTATGCGCGGTCGGCTGAGTTGGACGACCTCATCACGCCTTGCTGCCGGCCGACGTTGTGGGCGATGACCTCGATCTATCGGGGCCTGCTGGAGAAGATGGACCGCAATCCGTCTCGCATCGTGCTGAGCCGACGGCTGAGGTTGAGCGCGATTCACAAAGGCACGATCGCCATGCGGGCCAAGTGGCAGGCGCGCATGGCTCCCAAGCCGCCGGTGCAGGTCCAGCGGCCGCAATTCTCTCATGTTTCCGGAAGCACGACCGCGCAATGAAGCGCGTGGCGATCATCGGCGGCGGACTGGCGGGAATCGCGGCGGCGGTGCGATTGGCGGATGCGGGATGCCAGCCCAT
>CAMPIL010000069.1 GCA_946886375.1 uncultured Phycisphaerales bacterium | reverse complement strand
CCAAGCCCAATGAGCAGCACGACGGGGATCAGGCCGGTGACGGGCAGGTCCTGCAATGTCTGGGTGAAATCGTTCATGAAATGTATATCGAGTCGTGCGAGCCAATGTCTTTGTAGGAATTGCGGCTCTTCATTTGCAGGCCCTTCAGCCCGCCGTACCATGCGGTCATGCGGATGCTCTCAAAGGCCGTGCTCGCGTTCATTGCGTTGGGGTGGGGTAGCGCGGCTATCGTGCTCGGTGCGGCCCCTGCGTCCCCGCAGCCGCCGAGTTCTGCAAAGGAACACCCGATGTCCGCTCCCGCCACACAGCCGCAAACCGCTCAGCCAGGCACGACACAGCCGGCGCGTGCCAATCGGCTGGTCAACGAAACCAGCCCGTACCTGCTTCAACACGCGCACAATCCGGTGGACTGGTACGCGTGGGGGCCCGCGGCGTTCGAGGCAGCCCGCGCCCAGGATAAACCGATTTTCCTGAGCATCGGTTATTCCACCTGCTATTGGTGTCACGTGATGGAGCGCGAAAGTTTCGAGAATGCCGACGTTGCCGCGGTGATGAACGAGAATTTCATCTGCATCAAGGTCGATCGCGAGGAGCGGCCGGACGTTGATGAAATCTACATGGCGGCAACGCAGATGCTCTCCGGTTCAGGCGGGTGGCCGATGTCTGTGTTCCTTGAGCCGCGCACGCTCAAACCGTTTGTGGCGGGCACGTACTTTCCGCCCACCGACAGTTTCGGCCGTCCCGGTTTCCCCAGCGTGCTGCGGCAGATCGCGGGTGTCTGGAAGAACGATCGCGATGTCGCGCTGCGACAGGCCGACCAGGTCGCCGACGCGGTGCGGGAGCATCTCTCAAAGTCAGCGCAACCCGTGGCGATCGGACAACGCGAAGTCGAGAACGCCATCACTGATCTCCTGGCCGGTTACGATCCAAAGCACGGCGGATTCGTCCATCCCTCGCAGCGCGCCCCCAAGTTTCCCACGCCAGTCAATCTCGAGTTCCTCATTGGGGCGGGGTGGGAACTCAAGCCCGTGCGCGATGCGGTGCTGCACACCCTTGATCGCATGGCGATGGGCGGCATGTACGACCAGGTTGGCGGCGGGTTCCACCGCTACAGCGTCGATGAGAAGTGGCTCGTGCCGCACTTCGAAAAAATGCTGTACGACAACGGCCAACTCGCATCGGTTTATGCGAGGGTATACGAGTTGACCAAGGACCCGTATTACGCCGAGGTCCTGCGCGAAACGCTGGACTATGTGCTGCGCGAGATGACCAGCGCGGACGGCGCGTTCTTCAGCGCTCAAGATGCGGAGGTCAACGCGCGCGAGGGAGACAACTACCTGTGGACCGAGAGTGAAGTTCGCGATGCGCTCACCGGCGCGGGGCTGAAGGACGATGTGGACTTCGCGCTGAATGTGTATGGCCTTCGCGGCGGGCCGAATTTTCAGGACCCGCATCATCCAGAGCAACCCCCGCGAAACGTGCTGTATCTTTCGGATAAGCCTGCGAACCTTGCGACGAAACTGAACCTGTCAACCGAGGAATTCAATACGCGCTTGAGCCGCGTGAATCGCGCGCTGCTGGACGTGCGGAACAAGCGGGAGCAGCCGGGATTGGACGACAAGGTGCTCGCGGGGTGGAACGGCCTGATGATCGCGGGCATGGCCGAGGGCGGTCGGGTTTTGAACGAGAAAAAATACAAGGATGCCGCAGCCCGCGCGGCTGGCTTTGTACTGCAGAAGATGCGCGCCAGCGATGGGGGGTTGCTGCGCTCGCACCGCGCCGGCCAGACGAGGATTGATGCGTTTCTCGAAGATTACGCGTTGATGATTCGAGGACTGATCGCATTACACCGCTCAGCCAATGATCGCCGCGCGCTTGAGGACGCCAAGCGATTGGCCCAAATCGCCAGGGGAAAGTTCTGGGACAGCGCGGCTGGCGGTTACTTCGACACGCTCGAGAATCAGTCCGATCTTTTCGTGCGCGTGAAATCCACTTACGACGGCGCTGTGCCGTCGGGCAATTCGATGATGCTGCTGAATCTCCTGGACCTGCACGAACTGACCGGCCACATCGCGCATCTGGATGATGCCGCCGCGACGCTCAAGAGCATGAGCAGCGCGATCAAGCAGCATCCCACCGGTTCCATTCTGGCCACGCTCGCGCTGCAGCGCATGGCGAAGAATTACCCGCAACGCATTGATCTTGCGCCCGCGATTGCAAGCCCCGCCATGCCAACACAATCCGGTCCGGTGAGGGTCAGCGTGCAACCCAATGAAATCACCGTGAAGCCGGGCGCGCCCGCGTCATTCACCGTCACGCTGCACATTGTCAAACCCTATCACGTCAACGCCAACAAGCCCGGCGACGAGTTCCTGATCCCGCTGAGCGTTTCGCTGACCGGGTGCGATGGATTGCGGATCGTGCCCGAATATCCCGCCGGCGAGTCGTACAAGAGCGAATTCTCAACTGGAACGATTTACGCCCACGCGGGATCGGTGACGTTTCCTGTGCGAGTGGAGCAGACCGGCAAACTCGTGGGAACGCCCCGGCTGTCCATCACGTACCAGACCTGCACCGATAAGGAATGCCTGGAACCGAAGACCGAAACGCTGGGAGTGCGCATCGTGGCGGAGCGGTGATGGAATTTGCGATTTTGGATTTGCGATTTACGATTTGCAGTCCCGGTTTCGCTGAGATTCTTTCCGCAACCACCGCCCGTCAATTGTCAAACGCCCAACGACCAATCCTTTGAAGCGCATCGCACTCATCTCAACCGGCGGCACCATCGAAAAAACCTACGATGAACTTTCCGGCGTGCTGGCCAACCGCGTCAGCGTGCTGGACATCATGCTGGCATCGCTGCAACTTCGCGGCATCTGCATCGATCGCGTCTCGCTGATGAACAAGGACAGCCTCGAAATGTCAGAGGCTGATCACGACCTGATCGCCACGACCGTCGCCCATTACGCCGCGACGCACGATGGCGTGGTGATTGTGCACGGAACGGACAGGCTGGCGAAGACGGGACATCGGATTCACGATCGCCTGAATTCGCCGCGAGTGCCGATTATTCTGACCGGCGCGATGCGGCCGTGGGAAATGCGCTCGACCGATGCGCTGCAGAATCTCACCGAGGCTCTGCTTGCGGTGCAATTGCTCCAGCCGGGCGTGTACGTGGCGATGCACAGCCAGGTCCTGCAATTTCCGGGAGTTGAGAAGGACCCAAATGCGGGGACGTTTGTGAAGCGGGCGTAACACCAGCCAGTGGTATCAATGTCCGCCGCGGCGCGTTGTGTCCTTTGGACTGATCGCCTCCTCGTGCATCCATCGTTTCAAGAGTGGCGACAGACTGAGGCAGGCCACCGAGCAGATGATCGCTGCCACCGCGATTTTGCCGAAAACGTCGCCATACACATTCACCGTTTCACTGGGCACGGGAATGCCGCCGCCGCCTTCGGGACCTTCATGCACGCCCGTGAATTGGGCGATGATTGCGGCCAAGAATTGTGAAAAGGCGGTCGCAAGGAACCACATGCCCATGACGGTACTGACCAGAAACGTCGGCGAAAGTTTCGTGATCATCGACAACCCGACGGGCGACAGACACAACTCGCCAGTCGTCTGCAGCAGGTAGCCGACAAAAAGCCATGATAGCGCGACCATGCCGCGGTCGTCGGCGGACTGCGCGCCATACCAGAACGCGCCAAACCCAAGGCCCAGTTGCAGCAGGCCGAGTCCGAATTTGACTGGCGTACTCGGTTCAATGCCGCGTTCTCCCAGGAATCCCCACAGCGCGGTAAACACCAGGCCGAAGATGAGGATGTACACAGGGTTCACCGACTGGAACCAACTGGCGGGAATTTCACTGTTGCGCGCCGCCACGACCATTCCGACGTTGCTCGGCGCCACGTTCCATTCGACTGTGTAATCGGGTTCGCCGTGCTCCTCGCGCAGCTTGTCAAGTGCAGAGAGCGTAAACATCGCCTCGCCATTGACATATCCGAGTTGTTCCTGGGTGGGTTGGAGAGTGATGGTCGTGCCCACGTCCTCGGGTCCGATCACACGTCTGGCATCGACGACGCGATCGACGTTGCGATCGGTGAAGTTGTTGACCGAACTGCCCGCCTGCTCAAAAAACGCCCAGAACAGAAGTGAGAAGAACGTAAGGATGAACACGACGTACATGCGCTGGCGCGGGATGCGGTCGAGCTTGAGTGTTTGAACGCCAAGATAGGCCAGGGCGACGATGCCTGCGAGGAACAGAATCAATCCTGCGGGTTTGCTTGTTTCCTGCAGAACAACAGCCGCGATCTCGCCGAACCCGCCGCGCTTGCCAAGGTCATTGATTGTTTCCTCCGGGAAAAAGACCATTGCCTTGCCGTGGTTGAACGGCGCAAAGCCGGACACGAGCAACGCGAGAATGGGAACCGCGAGAATCGTGCCCAGGTAGACCGCCCAGGAAGCCGGAATTCCAAACACTGGCTGTCGAAGTTTATCCACATCCGGTGCCGCGCCGGCCTCGGCAGGAAGCCCGCCACGGCCCAACGCCATCCACGACACAATCGCCGCCGCCACCAGCGCGAGGGCAACGAAGATGTTGACGGCCATGGAGTAGATGTTGTCCGGCTGGAAAATGATCAGTCCCGTCGCGGCCGCCAGCGCGCCCAGCATGATGAGCAATTGCGTGACGAGCGTGGGCATGACGAACACAGCGATGCCGGTCAACATGCCGATCGTGGCCAAGCCAAAACCATAGTGCCAGCCGTAGGTTTCGCCGATGTAGCCGCACAGCAGCGGCGACATCGCGGCACCGAGGTTGATGCCCATGTAGAAGATCGTGAACCCGCCGTCCCGCTTGGGGTTTCCCTGCGGATACAGCGAACCGACCATTGTCGAGATGTTGGGTTTGAAGAATCCGTTGCCCGCGATGAGCAGCGACAGCGCGGTGTAGAACGCAAAACTGTTTTCAACGGTCATGGTCAAGTGACCTGCAGCCATGAGCAGACCGCCAAGCACCACCGCGCGGCGCGGGCCAAGCAGGCGATCAGCGATCATTCCGCCGAAGAACGGCGTCATGTACACCAGCGCGGTGTACGCGCCGTATACCGCGTAGGCTTCGCCGTCGCTGTACTTCAGGAACCCCTTGATCATGTAGAACACCAGCAGCGCACGCATGCCGTAGTAGGAGAATCGCTCCCACATCTCGGCAAAGAAGAGCGTGAACAATCCGGTGGGATGACCAAACAATGTCGGGCCCGGCACAGCAGTGGACGTCTGATTCATCGGATTCCCTCGCGAGTGCGATGTTCCTTATTCCCTTGTCAATTCATCCGCCAGCGGCGCGGCATCGTAGATCTTCCGCAACGATTCGATGATCGCTCGCGAATCGACGGACACTGCGCGGCCCTGCGGCGTGTACAGGATGTCCCAGATCAGGCTGTCCAGGTTGCCGTCGAAAATCAGCCCTATGACTTCGCCGTTCGTGTTCACCACCGGGCTTCCGGAATTGCCGCCGATGATGTCCGCGGTGCAGATGAAGTTGAAAGGCGTGGAAAGGTCAAGTTGGTCCTTTCGCTTGAGCCAACTTTCCGGCAGTTGGAACGGCGGCCGGCCGTGCCGCTCCTGCATGCGTTCATACGCGCCCGCCAGGGTTGTGAACGGCGGCACGGGCTTGCCTTCGTGCATCGTTCCCATGATCGGACCGTACGACATGCGCAGCGTGAATGTCGCATCTGGATAAATGTTTGTGCCATAGATCGCAAATCGGGCGGCGGCGATCTTGGCGTAGTTCTCACGCTCCACGCTCTCGACCTCATCCTCGTACCGCTTGCGAAGTTGACGCGATTCCGGATCCAGTTCGATCGCCAGTTGAATCAGCGGATCATCAGTCTGCGCCAAGGCCTCCGCACCGCCTTTAGCCAGTTGCTTGCGGAACGCGACATCCTTCAGCTTCGTGCGCTGCACCAGCGTGACGGCCCGCTCCGCCGGCGACAGGCCGGCCAGCGCCTGCAAGACCGTCGGATCGCTGGCGCCCAATTGCTCGGCTATCAGCGAGAACCCGCTGGCGAGACTGTTCACTTCCAGCGCATCGTAAAGAGGAGCCGGCGAAAACAATTCAAGATAGAGAGAATCGAGTTCCGAATCGCGGTATTCGCGCAGACGTTCGGTGTTGGGCTTTGATTTCTCCTCAGCCAATCGCACCAGACGCCGAGCAATGACAAACAGATTGGATCGCAGTCCGCGGCGGCCTTCGAGCAGGCTGTAGCGGGCGTGGAACGTCGTGAAGTTCTCCTCGGCCGCGGCGATCTGCTCCCATGCGTCGCCCCACTTGGTCTCGTAATCGGAGTTCAGTTTCACCTTGGTCTGGAGTACGGCCTGTTCACGGTGCTTGCGCGCGATCACGGACGGTTCGAGTAGGCCTTCGATGATGCCCGTGTACGCCTTGCGCGAATTCTGCACGCCGAACAGGTCATCCAGCGCAATGCGCGCGTGTTCATCGCTGCGCGCGGAAAAAGTCTGCAACTGCACTTCACGCCGCCACAGCCATCGCAGGGTGCTCGGAATGTCCACATCGCGCAGGAACTTGACGTGTTCAACGGTGAACTGCCGCTGCGTGCGGGCCGGGTGGCCGAACACCAGCGCCAATTCATTTTCTGCGCCGCCGTTCTTGCTCCATTTGAGATAGTGCTCGGCCTTGAGCGGCCGGCCGTTTTCGTAGATTCGGAAGAACGCCATGTCGAGGTCATAGCGTGGGTATTCAAAGTTGTCGTTGTCGCCGCCGAAGAACGCGATGGCCATTTCCGGCGCCATCACCAGCCGCACATCGGTGAAGCGCTTGTAGCAATACAGGTGGTACAACCCGCCCTGGTAGAGCGTGATGACCTCGCAGTCCAAGCCGGTGCGCTTCTCCGCCTCGTCCTCGATCGTGGTCATCATGGCGCGGCGTGCGGCGAAGGCTTCGGCTGCGGGCATGCCCTCCGGCGCGGCCGCGCGAACGCGATCGGTCACGTCCTCGATGCTCCACAACGCCAGCAATTCCAGGTCTGGAGCCTTGAGTTCCTCTTCCCGCGTGCGGGCATAGAACCCGGTCTCCAGCAAATCGCGGTCGGCGGTGCTGAACTTGTGCAGCGTGTCCGAGGCGACGTGGTGATTGGTCATCACCAGCCCATCCGCGGACACGATCGAACCCGAGCCGCCGCTGCTGAACCGCACGCACGATTTCTGCACGTGCTCCAGCCATTGTGGCGTCGGCTGGAATCCATATCGCTGCTTCAACAACTCCAGCGGCGGCTGATTCATCAGCCACATGGCTTCGTCGGCACGAGAAGGGCCAGCAACGGCGCAGATCAGCAGAATGAAGAACGCATGCAGTGTTCGGGCACAGTGATGGTGTGGACGCATGATGATCCTTCCGCAATCAAGATGCCGAAAGCATAGCGTCCAACGGCAGATTCGGAAAAGCAGCGGTCGATCACCGGCTGTCGCGGCTGGCTGAAAAGATGGATTCCTCGCGCGGGAGCAGGCGCATCGCCATGACGCCCACCGCGCCTTCGCCGGGGCTGAGCAGAATGTAAGGCCAAGCCGTCGCGTTGGTCTGCCGCGCCACCTGCGTGCCCGCGACAAGGGTGATGCGCTCCGCGGGATTGCGCAGGTTCTGGCGAATCAGGCGCTCGGGCAGCGTCACCAGCGCGAAGTCTTCTTCATCCACCACGGCCGTGATGGACTGGGAGTTCAACTGTGTGCGCTGACGATCAGACGCAGCCAGTGGACGCCACAGCGCAGTGCGCCGAAGGCCGGGATGGAAAAAGACAAGTTGATCGCGCGCGAGGATCGAGGCATCCACCGCGCCGGCTTGGCCGATGACGGTCTGGTATGCTGTGAATACGCCGGATTCGCTTGCGAGCGTCAGGCTCTGGAGCGATTGCTGCATCGCGGCCTGATTGGCCGCCAGCGCGTGCCGCAGCACGAGGTTTCCATCGCGCAGCGTCAGGAAAAACAAACTGTCGCTGCGTCCAGACCACGTGGGCATAAGCCAATCCTGCGACGCATCGCCGGCGACGGCCCATTCGCCATCAGCGCTGCGAACGACAAGGTCAAAGTGCTGGCCGTCAACGGCGCGCCGAGACCATGCGAGGCGACCGTCGGACCCAAGGCATGCAAAAGCGTTGACGTCACCGCCGCTCACCAGCCACTTCACCTCGCCGCTGCGCCACGACGCCTTGCCGATCCATCGCGCACCATCCTCGCGTGGCGACTCAACGAGAAATCCTTCCGCATCGCAGGTTCGGCCCAGCAGCATCGGTTCGGCGACAGAGGCAATGAGCGCCGGCGGCTTTCGATCCTCGGGCTTGATGCCTTCGCGCAAATCAAGTTCATAGACCTCGATGCGCGTCGCAGATGGAATCTCCGCGCCGGCCTCGGCCAGCATGGTGGGCCAGGTCGGCGGGGCGCCGGTTTGCGTAGCGATGTATCGTCCATCCGGGCTCACCAGCGGCAGCATCTGGTTGTCGTACGGCACCGCGCCCAGGGGCAGAACGCCTGCAACAACCTGAACGGTCTGGCTCGCGCCTGCGGCACGGTTCAATGTCTGCGCCGCCGCTGCGGGCCCGGGCGCGTTGGACATGCCGTTGCCCGCAGGGTTGCTTGAAGCGCAGCCATGCAGCGCGGCCGTCGCAATCGCCGCGACCGCCAGCAGGAGGCTTGGAAGGCGTCGCAGCGGCGAAGCGGCGCGAAGCCGCGTCGCCGTGCCGTATCTGTTCATTGAGCGTTGGGCGGCTGCCTGCATGGCAACACTACGATGAAGGCTCGACCTCAAGTTCGTCCACGTCAACTGGAGGTGGGGCCGGCTGCGGCTCCGGACGCGCGGGAACCGGCGGCGGAGCCGGCTGGTTCGACGTGCTATGAGCTTCCTCGCTGGGCAACGCCTCGGGAATCGGTTCGCCAGCCGGTGTCTTGGGCGCCAGAATCTTGTCGCGGATGCGATCGCGCTGGTGCTTCTGATCCTTGGACTGGTCTTTCAGCGGCAGCGACAGGTCACGCAGATTCTCGCGCTCCAGCCGATTGAAGTTCTCGTCGTTCTCGCTGGGATTGTCCACGACAATCGGCGTGATGAACGCGATCAACTCGCTGGTGGTCTTGGTGGTTTCATGCGACTTGAACAGGTCACCGATCAGCGGCAGTTCGCTCAGCAGGGGAAGGCCGCGCGTCGTCTTGGAATCAAGGTCCTTGAGCAATCCTGAAAGCACGATGGTCTGCGCGTTCTTCACGATGACCTTGGTCGTGGTTTCGCGCAGGTCGAGAATCGCCCCGCCGAACAGCGTCTGACCCGGAACGACCGCGGACAAGGCGAGGCGGATTTCCATGTCCACATCGCGCTGCACCGTGATGCGGGGCCGAACGTTCAGCAGCACGCCGACTTTCTTGTAGTCAAACGACTGCGTCACGCCCCCGTTAACCTGCGAGTTCACCACGCTGTTGGTGATGAACGGAATCTGCTGTCCGTCGAAGAATGCGGCTTCTTCGTTGTCGGCGGTGAAGACGCGCGGCTCCTGGATGATGCGGACGTTGGTCTTCTGACGCAGTGCCTGGATCAGCAGGTTGACGTCGGCGCCCACATCCAGCACGGACGTGTCAAACAAGTTTGTCAGCAGGTTGTTGGTCGTGCCTTCAAAGCCGATGGTGCCTGTAATGGCGTTGTCGGCTTGTGTGGGACTGATCGCGCTGCTGCTCAGGCGCAGGCCCAAGGCAAGGTCGTTGCCCAATTGAACTTCGGCGATGATCGCGGAGATCATGACCTGCCGGCCGGGCCGATCGAATTGCCTGATGAGTTCAACCACGGCAGCCCGCTGCGAGATAGGCGCGAGCACCGCCAGGGCGTTCTGGCGAACGATGGGCACGATGCGGACCTTGCCGATGAGCGGTGACGGTTCGCTCTGATCATCGCGGGGGCGGCTGCGCTGCCAGGGGAATTCCATGTTTCCGCCCTGCGCTCCACCGGTGCCGTTCGCGCCGGTTCCGCCGCGCGTGGTGGAGCCCCCGGTTGTTCCGCCGTTGGTTCCGCTGTCGGAGAATCCGCCGGGGCCTTCCGCGCTAAGTCCCGATCCAGGGCGCACCAGGCTTCCGCCTGTGCCCGATTCCGCAAGCAGTACATTCAACTCATCAGCCAGGCTGACGGCGTTGGCGTGCTTGAGTTCCACAACGTGAGGCAGCCCAATGTACGAGGGCTGATCGTTGGCGAGGATGAACTCATTGAGGTAATCCAGCGCCTCTTTCGTCTTGCTCAGCACCACGATGCTGTTGCGGTCTGAAAAGGCTTCGACGCGATAAATGTCGCCGATGACGTCGGAAATCGCGGATTGTCCTCCCGCGCCGCCTGCAGGCTGGCCCGCGCGTGCCGTCTGCGTGCGGCCTGCGGTGGTGGAACGAGAGCCGCCGCCGCCCTGACCCATCAGGTTCAAGATCAGATCGCGCATCTTGATCGGGTCAGTGTGCTCCAGCACATAGACTCGGAATGTTTCCTTCGGCCGAGGAACGTCCCATTCTTCGTGAATCAATTTGGCGATAGCGTCGACCTTCTCGGGCTCCGCGCCAACGGTGACGGAGTTCTGCTGCACATTCACCGAGACGCGAAGTTCGACGACCGGGCCGGGCGTGGAAATGCCCGAGGGACTGGCCTGCACCGCGCCGGGCGCGCCGCGGTTCGTCGGGCGGGGCTGGCGCTGCGTCCGGGGCGCACCCGGCTGCGTTTGACCTGCCGTCGCGCTGGGCTCAAACAGATCGTAAATCTGCTGCGACACCGCCGTGGCGTCGGCATACGCGAGCCGGAACGTCTGCCACTTCACCGTCACGTGAACGTGGTCGAGTTCATCGATGATCTTCTGAAAGTGCTGCGCCAGCCCGACGTCGCCGTAGAGAATCAACTGATTGGAATTCGGATCGACCGAGAGCGTGGCATAATCGGGCACGACCTCCGTCAAACGCTCGTGCACGCCTTCGGCGCTGGCTTGGCGCAAGCGGTAGATCTTTACGATGAAGTTGCCGCGGTCCGTACGGTTCATGATGTCCATGTCGGCGGTAACGACAGGCACCGGCTTCTGACGCAGATTCTGAATGTCATCCATGACGATGACTTCATCGGTTTCGCTGATGCCAACGCCGTTGAGCCGCAGTGCCGTCAGCACCAGGTCAAGGGCGGCGGACCGCTCGATGGGCTCTTCGTTGATGAGCGTGATCTTCTTGGTTTTCAGCGTGGGCAAGTTGATCGGAATGACCACCTTGCCAGTGCTGTCAGCGATGAAGCCGACAATCTTTTCGTCTACTGGCGCATCGTTGAATGCGAGCGTGACCTTTCCGGGCAAGGACTGGCGCAGCCGCACCGGACCGATGATCTGATTGCCGGTCCCATTCCCATTCGGAACTGTCGCAGGCTGCTCCTGGACCGGCTGCGGATTCTCAACCACGGGCGGCGCATCATCCTGCGCAGCTGCGACAGCATCAGCGGGCGGGGCGGTCTGGCGTTGGGGCTTTTGCGGGTCCGGCCGCCCGTTCTGGGCCAATGTCGTGCATGCCAGCAGAACACTCAAGGCGGTGGCTGCGATCAGCGTCACTCGGGCCGGATGTTGTTGTATTGTCAGACTCACGTCGTTTCCCTTGGACCTTGAGATTTGCTGGCGAGCAACTCAATCGTTGCCAGCGAGTTCAACGACGCACGGGCGCCATTATTTCTGCGCAGCCGTTGAAGGCGCGGCGGATTCACCTGGAGCATGTTGATCTGCGGCGGCATCGGCGCTTCCAACTGTACCGATATTCGCCACTTCCTCAACTTCACCGGATGGCTGCGGCGGAGCCGGCGCAGGTTCTTCCTGCTCGGGGTCAACTTCTTCATCAGGCGGGCGCTCGTCCTCGACGACGGGGTTGCCCGATTCATCCTCTTCAATTGAAGGATCATCGTCGCCGGTTTCTTCCTGGTTCGCCTGCACCGGTTGCTCGGCCGGTTCGGGCTGCGGATTCGGAGCAGCTGGCGTTCGTCCGCGCCGTTCCGAGCGCGTGGGCGCAGCAGTTGTGCCGGCGAGATCGGCTGGCGGCGTGGGCGCTGGCGCGACCGGCGCGCTGGCGCTTTCAGGCGGCGTCACCGGAATCAGAAAACTGGTCAGGATCACCGGTTTGGGCGCGGCGCTCATGAACGCATCTTCATCGTTCTTCGCGAAGATCGGCACATCGTACGTGCCACCCTTGTGACCCAACTTGACGGAGTATGGCAGGGAAGTGGAAATCACGCGCACGCCTGATTTTTCTTCGCCCACGCGAATGCGCAGATATTTTTCCTTGTCAGAAACGACAAGAGGGCTGAAATACACAGTATCGCCGTAAGCGAACGCAATAC